>JAIRZG010000118.1 GCA_031267345.1 Zoogloeaceae bacterium | reverse complement strand
CTTGCCCTTGCCTGCCTTGAGTTCTTCCATTGCTTTTCGCGTACTGCGGTTCGGAACCTCAACCGCGAACGGCAAATGGCCTTCTTCTGCTACGCGAAGGAAAACCAGGCGGATAAGGTCGGAGGCGTTCAAACCCATGCCGTTAAGCGTGGACATAGCTCGTTTTTTTATATCTGCCGGGATGCGCGCCCGGACAACTGCATCAGCGCCCATGTGGTTTCTCCATTAGCTTGTATATAGCTACATTGTAGCCACAAAACGAATTCATTACAAGCTCCTATGATTTACATCAGTATATGGTGTATGTGCACATCATAGCGCAAAAATGCGGATTTGCGCACCTGATTTTTGCACCGGAAAATGCGCCAGATTCTCCGTCCTGACGCGATGGCTCACGCCGATAAAAGCGGTCGGCGATAAGGAAAAGGCGCTCATGGCGTTTCCGGCGCGCGTTGTTCCATGCCGGGTTTGCCGAACCAGTAGCCGTTGCAGAATCCGGCTTCGTCGGCGGCGCAGCGCAGCGTGTCGGGTTCGATATCCTGACCGCGACAGGCGGCGGCGAAGGCGGTGAGGATGGCGTCCATGTGTTCGCGTTGCGGCGAGATGCGGATGGCCTCGATACCCATCCGCAGGATGTCGGGCATTTGCGCCAGCAGGTTGCAGGTTTGCGCCGACATGGTCTGAATGCCGTTGATGTTGAGAAAGGATTGGCCTTCCTGCGTTTTGACCAGCAGGCCCTGCGGATGTTCCAGGCAGCGGAACTGGCAGTTATCCTTGTTCAATTCGTAATGACGGGCGGTAAAGCAGCGGGCGGAAAAGGCCAGCGGCAGCTTGCCGAAAACGAACAGTTCGGTCGTCATGCCCGCCGGACGGCTGCGATACAGGGCTTCTATCATCGCGCGTGAGGCTTCCAGCGGCGGCACGAAGGCGATGCCGCCCGCGCGCGCGTACCAGCGCAGGGTGGCGGCGTTGTAGATATTCAGATGCGCGCCGCAGACAAAGGGCAGTCCCCGTTCCGTGGCGATGCCGACCGCGCCCAGATCGTTAACTTCCAGCGTCAGGCGATCTTCTTCCGTCAGGCGGCGCAGGGCGCGCAGGTCGCTTTCGGATTCCAGCAACGCCTGCGCCGCCAGCACCACTTTTTTGCCGCGCCCGATGAGATCGTGCGCCAGTTGCAGCCAGTCGTCGGCGCGCAACTGCTGGCGGCGGGAACAGACCACCTCGCCCAGGTAGAAGGTGTCGATGACCGGATGCGCCGCCAGATCGGCGTAAAACTTCAGGACCTCTTCGCGCGGCCAGAACCAGAGCAAAGGGCCGAGGGTGATTCGGGGAATACGGGCTTGCGCCATGATGAAAGCCTTTTTCAAAAAACGGATGGACGCGGGAGAATGTTCAACGCCACGGACGGTTATACGCGCCGAGCGTCACCTGCTGGCCTTCAGCGACGCGCGCCAGTTCGGTTTGCCAGAGGGCGTCCACCTGATAGGCGACGTTGCGCCGCGCCGCGTCAATCGCATTGTCCAGCGCCGCGCGCATGACTTTGGTCACCTGGGCGACATAGGCCGGACTGCGCTGGCGACCTTCAATCTTGAGGGCGGCGACGCCGATGTTGATGATCTGCGGCAACACCGCCAGCACATTCAGGCTGGTGGGTTCTTCCAGCGCATAATAGGTTTCGTCCCGCACCGTGAAGCGCCCCTTGCACAGCGCCGGATAGCCTGCCGATTCCTGCGGCGCGAAGGTGTCGATGAGGACGCCGTTCAGCCGCGCGTCCAGATGTTCGCCGGGGGATTCGTTCCGGCGCGCCGGACGCTTTTCCCAGCGCACGAATTTGGCGGGCGAACAGGCGCCGACGATATTGGGCGATTCGCCGGTAGCATAGGAAGACAGCCAGCAACGGCCTTCATTCATCACGCACAGGCTGCCGAAGCCGAAGACTTCCACTTCCACCGTGGTATGGGCGATCAGGTTTTCCACCTGCGCCAGCGTCAGCACACGCGGCAGCACGGCGCGGCGGATGCCGAAGGCGCGGCGGCAAAAGTTGATGGCTTCGTAATTGGTCGCCGAACCCTGCACGGAAAGATGCAGATTGAGGTCGGGATAACGTTCGCGCGCGTAGGCCATCAGGCCAACATCGGCAAGGATGAGCGCGTCCGCGCCAAAGCCCACCGCCGCGTCCACCGCCTTTTGCCAGACGCTTTCGCGTTCGGGTTGCGGATAGGTATTGATGGCGAGCAGGATTTCCCGTCCGTGCCGATGGGCGTAGTCCACCCCGGCGGCGAGCGTTTTGTCGTCGAAATTCAGTCCGGCGAAATTACGCGCGTTGGTATCGTTTTTAAACCCGGCGTACACCGCGTCCGCGCCGTGATCGACCGCCGCCTTCAAGGCGGGCAGACTGCCGGCGGGACAAATCAGGGCAGGAATTTTACCTGTGTTCATACTGCTCCAGACTCCCGTTGCGTACATTGAAGACCAACAAGTATAGCCGCGCGGCGCGGGGATCAGGGATCAGGTATCCGATTGGTCAGTGCAGCAGGACAATCGCGTGAATGCCGCTGAAATGACGGTTTCCTGATCCCGCCGTACCCGCGCGTCCCTACGTGTCGTCGTCATCTTCGCTCAACAGGGGAAGGGCGACGACTTCGGAGCGGTTTTCCGCGCCCTGATCCGGCAGCGCCTCCACGTCTTTCAGGCGGCGGGTGAGGGCGCGGGTGCGGACTTCGGCCTTGTCGATGCTGCTGCTGGCTTCTTCCAGTTTTTTGCGGGTGTGCGCCAGCGCCTCGCCGAATTTGCCGAATTCAGTTTTTACCGCGCCCAGCACCGCCCAGACCTCCGATGAACGCTGCTCGATCGCCAGGGTGCGAAAGCCCATTTGCAGACTGTTCAGCAGGGCCGCCAGCGTGGTCGGCCCGGCCAGCGTGACGCGCCATTGTCGTTGCAGCATGTCGATCAGGCCCGGACGGCGCAGCGCCTCGGCGTACAAGCCTTCGACGGGCAGATAAAGAATGGCGAAATCGGTGGTCGCCGGCGGCGCGACATATTTTTCGCGGATGCTTCTGGCCTCGGCCTTGAGCCGGTTTTCCAGCGCCTTTGCCGCGTCTTCCATCGCCGCCGTGTCGCCCTTTTCCTGCGCGTCCAGCAGACGTTGGTAGTCTTCCAGCGGAAACTTGGCGTCTATGGGCAGCCAGACGACGCTCTTTTCCGCGTCCATGCCCTTGCCCGGCAGACGAATGGCGAATTCCACGCGCTCGTTGCTTTCCGGACGGGTGGCGACATTGGCGGTGTACTGATCGGCAGTCAGCATTTCGCCCAACAGCCGTCCCAACTGGATTTCGCCCCAGACGCCGCGCGTCTTGACATTGGTCAGCACCCGCCGGAGATCGCCGACGCCGGCGGCGAGCGTCTGCATTTCGCCCAGGCCGCGATGCACTTGTTCCAGCCGCTCGCTCACCAGCTTGAAGGATTCGCCCAGACGCTGTTCCAGCGTGGCGTGGAGTTTTTCATCCACCGTGCGCCGCATTTCGTCGAGCTTGCCCGCGTTTTCGACTTGCAGGGCTTGCAAACGACTTTCCACGGCGGCGCGCAATTGCTCGAAACGGGCATCCAGGCTTTTGGAGACACGCGCCAGTTCCTGCGCGAAGCCTTCCTGCCGCTCGCCCTGCGCCTGACCGAGTTGTCCGACCAGTTGTCCCAGATGCTGACCGAGATTCTGGAACAGATGATTCTGCGCCTGCACCCGTTCTTCCCGCTCGCGCGCCGACTGTTCGGCGGCTTCCCGCCGGTTGCCCGCCATTTCGCCGCGCCATTCGCGCTCGACGCGCTCAAACCCGGCGGTCAGCGTTTGTTGCAGTATTTTCAGCGCGGCGTCCGTAGCGGTTGCGGAACCATCCCGTCGGCGACGCAAACACAGAACCAGCAGCAGGCATTGCAGAACCAGCAAAAAAGTCAGGGCGTCCATGTGGAATCAACCGCCGAAATAGCTGCGCGCTTCTTCAAAGCGGCTGCTGTAATAACGGTCTTCCATACTGTCGATACGCACCGCGCCATTGCTGGAGGGCGCGTGGACAAAGCGCAGGTCGCCGATGTAGACCGCCACGTGCGAACGCGGGCGGTTCAGGGTATTGAAAAACAGAAGGTCGCCGGGGCGGATTTGTTCGGGGCGGACGGCGCGTCCTTTCTTTGCCATGTCGGCGGCGCTGCCGGTCAGGGCATACTGCGCCGCCTGACGGTAGATGTAGCTGACCATGCCTGAACAATCCAGACCCGCCGACGGATTCTTGCCGCCGAAGCGATAGCCGGTCCCGATCAGCCCCAGCGCGTACATCACCACCTCACGTCCGGCGGGCGTCGCTTCCAGATTGCGCGCAAAGGGCGAGGTGGAAGCGGCGGGCGCGGATTTTTCACGGAGGAGCGGCGCGCCAACGCCGCAACCGACCAGCGCCAGCAGCAGCAAAAAAAGCCCGCCCAGTCGCCACGCCCTGGTTTTTACTCCGAAAATCGTCTGCCGCATCGCTTTGTCTGTCCATTGGTTGAGCCGGACGAAGTATCGCTTGTCCGCCGGATTTTTAAAAGCCGCGTTTTATTCCCGTCCCGCGCATGATTTACACTACCCATCCCGTTTTCCGATCCCGAATATCCGATGCCTGAGCCTCTTTGTCCGTCTTCGCTGCCAGACGATACGCCGGATTTGCTGCCGCGCTATCTGGCGCTGGCCTGGGTGGGGCTGACGGTGTATGGCAGCCTGTATCCCTTTTCCGGCTGGCGGCATGGCGGCGCAAGCCCCTTTGCCTTTCTGGTCTGGGCGTGGCCGTATTACTGGACGGTGTTCGACCTTATCGCCAACGTCATCATTTACATGCCGTTAGGGTTTTTGCTGGCGCTTTCCCTGCGGCGTTTGCCGGGACGCGCCAGCGGCGTGGTGTGCGCGGTGTTGCTTTCCGGCGCGTTGAGTCTGGGGATGGAAAGCCTGCAAACCTGGCTGCCCAGTCGTATCGCCTCGAATCTCGATTTCGCCTGCAATACGCTGGGGGCCTTGCTGGGCAGCCTGATTGCGGCCTGGATCGGGACGCGGTTGCGCGTCTGGTGGAAATTCTGGCGTTGGCGTCTTGTCGCGCCGCTGCCGCATGTCGATCTGGGACTGACCCTGCTGGGGCTGTGGCTCATCACCCTGCTTTCGCCGGAAACCCTGCTCTTCGGCGTGGGCGACCTGCGCCAGACTTTGGGCAGGGGCTTGCCAGTGCTGGATTACGCGCCGCAAACCTATCACCTTGCCGAAACTGCCGTCGTCACCAGCAATGTGCTGGCGCTGGGACTGTTTGTCGCCGCCCTGCTGCGCGGACGTTGGTTGGCCTACGCGCTGGTTCCGGTGTTTTTTGCGGTCGCGGCGGTGGTGTGCAGTCTTTCGGCGGCGCTGTTGTCGGCGTCGGCGCAGTTTCTGATCTGGATGACGCCCGGCGCGCGCGAAGGGCTGCTCCTGGGCGCGACGCTGTTGGCGCTGACGCTCTCGCTGCCGCCCCGGATTC
>JAIRZG010000117.1 GCA_031267345.1 Zoogloeaceae bacterium | reverse complement strand
GCAGCGCCGTGGCAATCCATGCGGCAATTCAGCCAGCGAAAACGCTGGGGCAAGCTGAAAGGCTTTATGGATTGCCACGTGCCTGCGGCCCTCGCAATGACGAGAGGGGATGTCCTCGCAATGACGGGGAAAAGGGGCGTACTCGTAATGGCGTTGCCTGGGGCTTTGCCGCAAGCTATCATCATAGTCATGAAAACCCCATGCGTTTACATTTTGGCAAGCCAGCAAAACGGCACCCTGTATGTTGGAGTGACTTCCAATCTTGCGCAGCGCGTCTGGCAGCACAAGGAAGGCGTTGTGGAAGGGTTTACCAAAAAGTATGGCATCAAACGGCTGGTCTGGTATGAGTTTCACGCCACGATGGAAAGCGCCATCGCCCGCGAAAAGCAACTCAAGGCGGGCAAGCGGGCAAGGAAAATCCAGTTGATCGGAGCCATGAATCAAGATTGGCGGGACTTGTACGCAGATGTGATTGCCTGATCGCCTGGACTGGATTGCCACTGGCCTACGGCTCTTGCAATGACACACTGAACCGTCATTGCGAGGCGCGTAGCGCCGTGGCAATCCATGCGGCGGTTCAGCCATCGGAAACGCCGGGGCAAGCTGAAAGGCTTTATGGATTGCCACGGGGCTGCGCCCCTCGCAATGACGAGAGGGGATGCCCTCGCTTTTGACGAGGAAGAGGAAAGATCATGAACAGGCTCTTACAAGCTAAAAGCATAAATGACGGATTGTGAACGATTTTTCATGCTCTGACCCTGCCCTCTGCGGCGAGAACCCGCTTCAATCCGGAACGTCTTCCCAGGTCGCAAGACTCACGCAAGCGGCAAATAGCGCACGGACAGGATGTCGATGTCGCGGATGCCCGCAGGGGTCTGGAAGCGCAGGTTGTCGCCTTCGCGCGCCTTGATCAACGCGCGCGCCAGCGGGGAAATCCAGCTGATGCGACCGCGCGTGGCGTCGGTTTCGTCGATGCCGACAATGGCGAACGTCTGTTCCGGCTCGCCGTCAAAGCGGAGCGTGACCGTCGCGCCGAAAAAAATCTGCGCGTTTTCGCCTTGCGCCATCGGGTCTACCACCTGCGCGTTTTCCAGTCGCTTGTTCAAAAAACGGATGCGGCGATCAATTTCGCGCAGACGTTTCTTGCCATACAGATAATCGCCGTTTTCCGAACGATCCCCGTTGCTGGCTGCCCAGGCGACAATTTCCACGACGCGCGGACGTTCGCCGCGAATCAGCTCCTCCTGCTCCGCCAGCAGACGCGCGTGTCCGGCGGGCGTCATGTAATTCCTGCCGCCGGGCGGCAATTTGAGCAGGGGCGACGCGGCTTCATCGTCGTCATCCTCTGTTTCCGTTTCGCGGGTAAAGGCTTTGTTCATATCAGGAATCCGGAAAAACCGGCGCCGATTTTTTGTTGCCCAGGACGCCGTAGATCAGGATGTGGCGTTCTGCAACCGCGTCGAAGGCGGCGGGGACGATGGCGAGTTCCGGCGTGGCTTCAGGATGCGCTTCCCGCCAGGCTTGCGCGGCGGTGGAAGCGGCGGAGAAACTGGGGTAAAGCGCGCGCAGATCGGGATGACGCACGGACAAAAAATCGTGGGTGCGTTGATCCAGCGCCTGATCGCAGCCCAGGCGCTGCACGGCGTATCCCTCCGCCGGGCGCGGCAGCGGCAGGTCTTCCAGACAAAACGGGTCGCCAAAAAAATAGTCGGACATGCGCGTTCAGAAATCAGGTTGTTCCGGCTTTGACCGCCGCGCCGCGCGTCGCCTGTTGGCGCAGGGCGTGGTCGATGAGCACCAGCGCCAGCATGGCTTCGGCAATGGGCGTCGCGCGGATGCCGACGCAGGGATCATGGCGGCCTTCGGTGGCGACCGTCGTGGCCTCGCCCGCCAGGGTGATGGAACGGCGCGGCAGACGAATGCTGGAAGTCGGCTTGAGCGCAAGCCGCACCAGAATATCCTGACCGGTGGAAATGCCGCCGACCACGCCGCCCGCGTGATTGGAGAGAAAACCCGTCGGCGTGAGCTCGTCGCCGTGTTCGCTGCCCTTTTGCGTGACGGCGCCAAATCCCGCGCCGATTTCCACGCCTTTTACCGCGTTGATGCCCATCATGGCGCTGGCGATGTCGGCGTCCAGCCGCTCGAACACCGGCTCGCCCCAACCGCACGGCATCCCCTGAGCAGTGACGGTAATGCGCGCGCCGATGGAATCGCCGGATTGCCGCAGGGCGTCCATGCAGGCTTCCAGTTCCGGCACTTTGCCCTGATCGGGCGCGAAAAAGGGATTGGCGTCAATATCGGCGTCATTGGCAAAGGGAATCTCAATCGTCCCCAGGGCGCTCATCCAGCCGCGTATGCGTATGCCATGATGCTCGCGCAGCCATTTTTTCGCAATCGCGCCCGCCGCGACCCGCGCCGCCGTTTCGCGGGCGCTGGCCCTGCCGCCGCCGCGATAATCGCGCAGGCCGTATTTTTTGAAATAGGCGTAATCGGCGTGACCGGGGCGGAAGGTGTTCGCGAGGGCGCTGTAATCGCGGCTTCTTTGATCCTGATTGCGAATCAGGAGCGCGATGGGCGTTCCGGTGGCGCATCCTTCAAACACGCCGGAGAGGATTTCCACCGTATCCGGCTCCTGCCGCTGGGTGACATGCCGCGAAGTCCCCGGCCGGCGTCGATCCAGTTCCGCCTGAATATCCGCCGCCGCCAGCGCCAGACCCGGCGGACAGCCATCCACCACGCAGCCTATCGCCGCGCCGTGCGATTCGCCAAAAGAGGTGACGCAAAACAGTTTGCCAAAGGTATTGCCGGACATGTTGAACCTTGTCGTAATCGTAAGCGGGGCATTGTAATTCGTTTCAATCCGGCGACCGCGCCAGATTCTCGAAGCGGGTGTATTCGCCCAGGAAGGCGAGGCGAACCGTGCCGGTGGGGCCGTTGCGCTGCTTGCCGATAATGGCTTCGGCGGTGCCCGGATACTGGCTTTTTTCCTTGTTGTAATAGTCGTCGCGGTACAGCATGATGATGACGTCAGCGTCTTGCTCGATTGCGCCGGATTCGCGCAGATCGGACATCAGCGGGCGTTTGTCGGTGCGTTCCTCCACCTTGCGCGACAACTGCGACAGGGCAATGATCGGCACTTTCAGTTCCTTGGCGAGCGACTTGATGGCGCGGGAAATCTCCGAAACTTCCGTCGCGCGATTTTCGTTCTGGCGCGCGGAACTCATCAACTGGATGTAGTCGATGACAATCAGCCCCAGCGATCCTTGCGCGCGGTGCAGACGGCGGGCGCGCGAGCGCAGTTCGTAGGGATTCAGGCCGCCGCTTTCGTCGATGTACAGCGGCGCCGAGTACAGCCTGTTCATGGCGCTGGCGATTCTGTCCCATTCGTCATCATTCAGCTTCGCCGTGCGCAGCTTCTGGGAATCCACGCGCGCGGAAGAAGCCAGCATCCGCAAGGCCAGTTGCGCGCCGCCCATTTCCATGGAAAACACGCCGACCGGCAGACCTTCGCGCGCCGCGACATGTTCGGCGATATTCAGGGCGAAGGCGGTTTTCCCCATCGAGGGGCGTCCGGCCACCACAATCAGATCGTCGTGTTGCAACCCGGACATTTTGTCATCGAGATCCGCAAAACCCGTGCGAACGCCGGTAACGTTGTCGGGATTATCGTTGTCGGACAGTTCCTGCATATGTTCCATCACCTGCGTCAACAGGGGTTGGATATGGATAAAACTATCGTTGCTGCGCGCGCCTTTTTCGGCAATTTCAAGAATCCGCGCTTCGGCGTCATCCAGCAATTCCTGGGTGTCGCGTCCCATGGGGTTCAAGGCCTGGGCGGCGATTTCATCGGCGATGGCGACCAGTTTGCGGCGCGTGGCGCGTTCGCGCACGATTTCGGCGTAACGGACGATATTGGCCGCGGACGGCGTATTGTTGGCGAGTTCGCCCAGGTAGGCCAGGCCACCGGTATGCGCGCTTTCGCCGGAATCTTCCAGCGCCTCGGCCACCGTCAGGACATCGGCGGGCTGGTTCGCGCCCAACAGGACGCTGATCTGGCGAAAGATGCGCCGATGTTCGTCACGATAAAAATCCGTATCGGCAATCTGGTCAGAGAGGCGATCCCAGACGGTGTTATCCAGCAACAAACCGCCCAACACCGATTGTTCGGCTTCAATGGAATGCGGCGGCAGACGCAGCTGCGCGACTGCCGGATCAGGCGTCGAGCGGGCGGACAGGGACTTTCGGAAAGGAGTGGGTTCGTTCATGGCTTTTTCCCAGCGCGGGGGCGTGAGTCTACTCTCCTTTTATCGGGGTTTGCTCCCATGCGCGCCAATTCCTGTAGCTTGCGGCGCGATTTCCCGCAACAGACGCGCCACGGGCGCGGGGATACCGGCTTGCAGGGCGTCGGCGATGGAAAGGCATTCCAGCGTGGCGTCGTCCGGAATCGGCATTTGCGCCACCCGGTAGAGCAAGGGGTGAATCTCCAGACAAAAATGGGTGAAGACGTGGACGCGCGGCGGCAAGGACACGGGAAGGCTGTCGGCAAGACCCAGGCGCGGCAGGAGGGCGGCGTCTTCCGGCAGCGCGTACAACCCGCCCCAGACGCCGGTCATCGGGCGGCGTTGCAGGAAGACGCGCGCGCCATCGCTGATGAGCAGGAAACGCGCGACGCGGCGCGGCTTTTCAATACGCGCCCTGGGCGTGGGCAGATCTTGCACACGGTCCTGTTGGAACGCCAGACAGCTTGTGATCAGTGGGCAATCCGCGCAGCGCGGCGCGCGGCGGGTGCAGCGCGTTGCGCCCAAATCCATCAAGCCTTGCGTGTAGGCGGGCATGTCGGCGGCGGCGGGCAACAGGGATTCGGCCTGTTTCCAGAGCGTTTTTTCCACCGCGCCGACGGGCGCGCCCTCAAGGGCGAAGTGACGACAAAGCACCCGTTTGACATTGCCATCGAGAATGGCGGCGCGTTCATGGCTCACGAAAACGGCAATGGCGGCTGCCGTGGAACGCCCGATGCCGGGCAATTCAGCCAGTTCCGCCGCCGTTTGCGGGAAATGTCCAGCGTATTTTTCGACTATCCGGCGCGCGCAAAGATGCAGATTGCGGGCGCGGGCGTAGTACCCCATCCCCGCCCATAGCGCCAGCACCGCTTCAACCGGCGCGGCGGCAAGCGTTTGCACATCGGGAAAACGCGCTACAAAGCGGGGGAAAAGCCCCAGCACGGTCGCTACCCGGGTTTGCTGCAACATGATTTCGGAGAGCCAGACCCGATACGCGTCGCGCGTTCCCTGCCAGGGCAGGTCACGCCGACCATGCAGACGCTGCCAGCCAATGAGCGAACGGGCGAAGACAGGGGAGACGGATGCCATCGAATGAAAAAGTGGGGCGACATACCGGGATCGAACCGGTGACAACTGGAGCCACAATCCAGTGCTCTACCAACTGAGCTAATGCCGCCATTGGGTATGGTCTTGTTTCCTGGCGCGCCCGGCGAGAATCGAACTCACAACCTACGGCTTAGAAGGCCGTTGCTCTATCCGGTTGAGCTACGGGCGCCGATTTTTTTCCGGCCTCGCTGGGGGGTTGCCTTGCGCGCTTTTGCTTTGGTCGGGGCGGTGGGATTCGAACTCACGACCCTCTGCTCCCAAAGCAGATGCGCTACCAGACTGCGCTACGCCCCGAAGAAGCGCGCATTCTATAGACCGCCCCTGCTCGCGTCAAGGCAAACATTTTGCGCGCATTTTGTAAAATTCTGTCCCGGGATCGCGCAAGACCCGCCGTTGCCCTTGTCGCATTCGACACGGCAACAGGCGCAAAATACCGCGCAAAGACGGCGTTATGAATACGGAATGTTGTGTTTTCTTGCAAAGCGCGGGCGTTTCTGATATTAAGTGCGCTTTCGTTAATCAGGGACAGTCATGGAAGAATATCTGCTGCAAAAGCATTTTGCCCCTTATACGCCAAAGCGCGGTGAAAAATACATGAGCGCTGGTCAGCTCAAACATTTTCGGGCCATTCTGGAAAACGTCAAAAAAGGGTTGGGCGAGGACATAGATCGCACGGTGCATACCATGCAGGATGAGGCGACGATTTTTGCCGATCCCAATGACCGCGCCAGTCAGGAAACCGACATCGCCATTGAGTTACGCAACCGCGACCGCGAACGCAAGCTCATCAAGAAAATCGACGAAACGCTGGCGCGTATTGATTCGGGCGATTACGGTTATTGCGACAAGTGCGGCGTGGAGATCGGCATCAAGCGTCTGGAAGCCCGCCCCACCGCTACCCTCTGCATCGACTGCAAGACGTTGGACGAAATGAAGGAAAAACAGATGGCGAAATAAGCCTCTGCCGCACCCGCCGCCGCAAACAAAAAAAGGAACCCTCAACGGTTCCTTTTTTTATTTTGCTCCCACCCAACAACCGACATCGGCGGTTTTTCTGATCCCTGATGCCTGATCCCCGACCCCTGTCATCCCCGCCGCATGGCGTCGAAAAATTCGTTGTTGCCTTTGGTGGATTTGATTTTGTCGAGCAAAAATTCCATCGCTTCGAGGTCGTCCATCGGGTAGAGGAGTTTTCTCAGCACCCACATTTTTTGCAGCACGTCGGGTTTCAGCAACAGTTCTTCGCGGCGGGTTCCCGAGCGGTTCACGTTGATGGCGGGGTAGATGCGTTTTTCCGACATGCGTCGGTCAAGGTGGATTTCCATGTTGCCGGTACCCTTGAATTCTTCGTAAATCACGTCATCCATGCGCGAGCCGGTTTCGATCAGGGCGGTGGCGAGGATGGTCAGCGAGCCGCCTTCCTCGATGTTGCGCGCCGCGCCGAAAAAGCGTTTCGGCTTTTGCAGGGCGTTGGCGTCCACGCCGCCGGTCAGCACCTTGCCGGAGGCCGGTTGCACGGTGTTGTAGGCGCGCGCCAGACGGGTGATGGAATCGAGCAGGATAATCACGTCCTTCTTCATTTCCACCAGACGCTTGGCCTTTTCGATCACCATTTCCGCCACCTGCACATGCCGCGTGGCGGGTTCGTCGAAGGTGGAAGCCACCACTTCGCCGCGCACGGTGCGCGTCATTTCGGTGACTTCTTCCGGACGTTCGTCGATCAACAGCACGATCAGCACGGCTTCCGGATGATTGCTGGTGAGCGCGTGCGCGATGTGCTGCATCATCACCGTCTTGCCGGATTTCGGCGGCGAGACGATGAGGCCGCGCTGACCCGCGCCGATGGGAGCGATCATGTCGATAACGCGGCTGGTGATGTTTTCCTCGGCGCGGATGTCGCGTTCGAGATGCAGATGCCGCGTCGGATGCAGCGGCGTCAGGTTCTCGAACATCAGTTTGTTCTTGGTGACTTCCGGCGCTTCGCCGTTGATCTTGTCCAGCTTGGTGAGCGCCGAATAACGTTCGCCATCCTTGGGGGTGCGAATCTCGCCTTCGATACTGTCGCCGGTGCGCAGGTTGAAGCGGCGAATCTGCGAGGGCGAGACGTAAATATCGTCGGTATTCGCCTGATAGGAAGTATCGGGCGAACGGAGAAAACCGAAACCGTCGGAGAGGATTTCCAGCGCGCCATCGCCGTAGATCGGCTCGCCTTTCTTGGCGTGGGCGCGCAGGATGGAAAAAATCAGTTCGTGTTTTTTCAAACGATTGGCGGCGTCGATATTGAAGCTGGCGGCCATTTCAACCAGTTGGCTGATGTGCAGGGACTTGAGTTCGGAAAGGTGCATTTGGATTGCTGCGAGGGAATGGACGACACAAGGATGTGTCGGGGGGTGGGGAAAAAAGGCGGGGGAAGAACTGACGCGCCTGAAACGGATGAATTTCGATTCAGGCGAGCAGGATAGGGAATTTACAGCTTGCTGTCAATCAGTGCGGTGATCTGGGATTTGCTGATGGCGCCCACCCTGGTCTCTTCCACGTTGCCGTTCTTGAACAGCATCAGGGTGGGAATGCCGCGAATGTTGTAGTTGGCGGCGAGCCGGGGTTCTTCGTCGATATTGACCTTGGCGACCTTGAGCTTGTCTGCGTACTCCATCGCCACGGCTTCCACGGCGGGCATCATCACCTTGCAGGGGCCGCACCATTCGGCCCAGTAATCAACCAGCACGGGAAGATCGGAATTGAGCACTTCCGTTTCAAAATTTTCTGCGGTAATCGGAATAATCCGGTTTGTTGCTTCGGTCATGGCATCCTCTGGAAATGTTCGCGCGATGGGCGTGTTCAGGCGTTTGCAGATGCTGCAAAACAGCTTTGAAGTGTGGCAAGGGCGCTTATCCTATCCAAAAACGCCCGATCCGGGCAAGGAAAAGTTTTGTGTCCCAGATGCGTCGGGCGTGTGCGGACAGCCCAGACCGCCCGTCCCCGGCGGGTATGCAAGCCCCACGCGCTAATCCGACCGTTTGACATGGCGTTTCCACAACTGCCAGACGCCATAGGCCAGGCCGAAGGCCAGACCGCCGGGGCGGTATGAATAAAAACGCCAACGCTGGTGTTCGACCTGGCCGTTCATGCGTTCGCGCAATTGGTGATGGGAACGCGAACGGCTTACTCTGGAAGCGTCGATCCACTGCCAGCCTTCGTCCAGGCCCCAGCGTATCCATTCATCCAACAGCAGGCGACCGCTGCCGAGCGCAGCATAGGCGGGCATGAAAGCCAGGTTGTAGTCGTACAGGCGTCCCTGTTCCAGCAGGCCAAGGCGATAGCTGACGCAGCGTCCCTCATGTTCCTGCATCACTACGCGCACGCGGTCTTCGGCTGCCAGCGCGCGTAGCGCGTCGGCGACGACCTCCACATTGTCGGCGCTAAAAACACCAACGCCCTGTTCACCTTTCCAACTGACCTGTTCGACAGCGCGAATCTGCGCCAGCAGCG
>JAIRZG010000061.1 GCA_031267345.1 Zoogloeaceae bacterium | reverse complement strand
CCCCCCCCCCCCCCCCCCCCCCCCCCCCCCCCCCCCCCCCCCCCCCCCCCCCCCCCCCCCCCCCCCCCCCCCCCCCCCCCCCGTCCCTGCCTGCGGGTTTGTTGCCCATGGTCTCGCCAAAGCGCGACACGATTTCAGCAAGCGAGGAATGACGTTCGTAAAAGCCTTCCAGAAAGACGGTGACGCGTATCATGTGATCGCCGGTGACCGGCTCGCCGCTCTCGCGGATGGCGACCATTTCCTTCTCGCAGTCGTGCGCATAGGCTTCCATGGCGTCGACGCCAAGGGCTGCGGCCTCACCCTTGATGCCATGCACGATGCGTAAAACATGGTTCAGGGTGCGCAAGTAATCATGGGAAGCTTCATGCGATTGGCTCAACTCTACGTTGATTTGCGTCAGGGAATGGGCAACGTTATCAACAAAGGACTGAAGCGAGGCGAAATCGCTGCTCAAAAGGCGCAACAGACTATCCACTTCAAGCTTGGTCTGGTTCCTGGCTCCTTCAAGTTGCTGCATCAGCAGCACTTTTTCGGTCACATCCTGCACAGTAACCAGAAGATGGGAGATTTCCTTGTTTACGATGGCCCGGTTGAAGAAAAAGGAAAGATAACGGTTCTGGTCGTCGTCCTGATCAACCGCGCTGATACGCACATTCGTCAAGGGGTTGAGGCTGGTCACCAAGGCTTCCTTCACCCGGTCGCCAAGCAGTAGCTCGATATAATCCTCAGCCGCTTGATACACCTTCGGCTCAAAAAGTTTATGCAGGACAGGCATGAACTCCATGCCGGGCTTAATCTGCCAGCGCAACATCCGCGGCAGGGAGGTCGAAAACTGGGTTCCCAGTCTTTTTTCCTTGTCCAGGAGAAACAGCCCTTCACGCACGGTCGAAAGAATCTCGCTTGTCTCGTTCCGCGCCTTGATGAGACTCCGGTCGCCAGCCATCAAATCCTTGATGGAGACCGCCACGGTATAGCCAAAGTTGATCAGCGCCACAAAAATGCCGACAACCAGCACTATCCGCAATGTGCTTGCACGGTTATTGGCGACCATTTCCAGATCGGTGGTCAAATCGTTCATGAGGCGCAGGATTTCCCCATTATTGTTTCGGGCGTAAGTCACCGCTTCTTCAAGCTCGCCGAGGCCAAACCTCCGCTCCAATAGTGGCTGCAATAACTGGAAGTATCTCGTCCATATTCTCTCGGCATCCTCCACGAACTGCCGGGAGGCCTCCGTTTCGGCCCGCGTCAGAAAAACAGGCTTGTCGTCGCCGCCCGTTACCATGCCGCCATCGCGAAACCCCTTGAGCGTGGTGTCGAAACGGGTGACGGTCAGATCCAGTTCCTCCAGGTTGCGCATGACGCTGGGGGAGATGTCGAAAATATCGACCATATCGTAATCTTGCTGTCCACGAACGACGCCGGGGTCTTCATGCACTCCCAGGCCGCTCTGTATCAGCAACAGCGCCTTCACCATACGTTGCGACAACATGCGCTGACGTCCGGACAGGTTGATCGATACTGCGGATTCGTCGGCTTTGTAGGTGCTGTAAAAATTGATGCCAATCACCAGCGAGTCCGCCAACATGAACAGGATTACAGCGAAAATGATCTTGCGATAGCGCTTAAAAATGCTGCCTTGCCCAATCCCATCCATCTTTATGCCTCCGACATTATCAACAATGATCAACTTGCCGCCATAGTACAACAGTTCATACAAAATTTCATGTAAATATCACAGAATGTCACGGTGTTGCGGGGAAATGCGGCTTCATCCCGTAATTTTCGCCATGCAGACGCGAGCCGTCAGGAACCCGTTCATCATCTTTTGAAGATCATCGCCAGCAGCCTGTCGGACGCAGGTTTGCCCGTATGAGTTGTTTCGAAACGTTGGGCGATTTTTCCGGGCGCAAGATGCCTAAGAGGTATTTTCTGATTGTTTTGCGGCTTCTGTTTCAGCTTCCTGTCCGCGCAAAAAAATTCTGCGCGGATTCATTGCCTTGTTCCGCCGCCAATCTGTGCCATTTCAGGGTTTCCGGCTTGTCGATGGCAATGCCCCGCCCGTTCGGGCGCATCCGCAAGCAAAGTCAGGCATCTCCCGGTTTTTTCTTCAAGGCGCGTTTCACACGCTCCAGATCGCCATCGGACAAGACCGGGATGATTTTCTGGATTTCCGGCACGGGCAAATCCCACCATCTGAATGCCTGAAGCAGGTCGATGAGTTCATCGTCGAAGCGTTTCCGTACCGGTTTTGCCGGGTTGCCAGCGACAAGGGTATATGCGTCCACATTGCCGCCCACGACCGCGTTCGCGCCGATGATCGCGCCGTTGCCGATATGGACGCCGGGCAATATCACGGCATTCTGGCCTATCCAGACATCGTTGCCGACGACCGTATCGCCTTTCAGCGGAAGATCCGATAGCGGCGGCGCATCCTGCTTCCAGCCTTCCAGGATGTAGAACGGGAAGGTGGATGCCGCGTTCATCCGATGGTTCGCGCCGTTCATGATGAATTCCACTCCGGCGGCAATCTGGCAAAACTTTCCGATAATCAGTCTGTCTCCGTGGAAATCGTAATGATGCGTCACGTGGCTTTCAAAATCGACGTCGCTGAAATAAGTAAAATCGCCGACGATGATGTTCTTGTTGCGGACGGTCGGCTTTACATAGGTCACGAAAAACGACGGTACGGGAAAAACGACATTCGGATCGGGAATTTGAAAGCGGGCATTGAAGGCGTCGGATTCAGCCTTGCCGATGCGCTCGAATATGGGGTCGTGCATGAATCGCCCGTTTATCCCATCCAGCGCGCCTTCGTAGAGCGGCAATGCCATGAAGGCGGGGAAGTTTTTACCATCCTGCGTGGTAATGCCGTATTTCCCGGCGTTTTCAAATCCGAAGCGGGGATAGTATTTTTCGTGGCCGGAAATGATGACCGCCCGAAAGCCCATGGCGCGCGCAAGTTTCAGCGTATGCGCTATCAGCGCGGAGCCGATGCCCCGCCGCTGACAGGCGGGCAAGACGCTCACGGGGCCGAAGGTCAGCGTTTCCCATTCGCGGGTATCGCTTGCGATCCTGCTTTTGGTGTATAGGATGCTTCCGGCTACGTTACCGGCGATTTCCGCGACGAAATCCAGTTCCCGCACAAACGCGGGGCTGTCGCGCAGCCTGTGCGTCAGAAGCGCCTCGCCACCGCTTGCGTGGGGCGCGTTTTTGAACGCTTCGTAAACGGTCTTTTCGATGGCGGGATGGTCGTCAGGGCGCGCAAGGCGTAAAAGCGGCGGGCGGTTCGGCATTGGTCGTTTTCTTCCGGTCATGTCGCACGGCGCGAAGAGCGCAAGCTGCCGCACATGCGCTCACCGACGCCATTTCGCAACCATCGTGGAACCAAACCGTTACGGCGAAACGATCCAGGGAAACGCGTTCAATTTTTCTCCGCTTTCCAGACGACCTGATCCTGATAATACTTCATGACGTACGCCCATTTTTCAAACACCAGTCCCAGATTCTTGCGGGTCACGCCATGTTCGATCTCGACATCCATGTTCAAAACGGGATCGCCTTCGTCGTCCAGGTATCCTTTGCCCCAACGTTTGTACGCATTGAAGGCGTTGATCGCTTCCAGTGAAACGGGGTTTTCATCTACTTTCTTCCACGCGGAGCTGAAACCAAGGTTCTTGCACCCCTTTCCCTCCTCGCATCCATAGAAATTCAGGGTGTACCTTATGCCCTCCGCGCGTCCCGAAATCACGGGAGCGCCACCCTCCTTTCTCAACTTCAATTCGGCGCTGCCAAATCCCCTGGCGACCTCCAGAACAGCAGCAGGGTTGCTGGCGTCAATCAGGTTGGCTTCGCTTTGCGCCCATACCGGCTGCAAACTCCCGGCGCACAGGCTACCGCCATATATCAACCACGCGATGAGTGATTTTTTCATGATGATTCCTTGAAGTGTTGTGAACAAGTCCTTGCAAATTTGCGCGTAATGGTACCCTCGCTCCAGGCGTTTAGTCCACAAGGCGTATCGGGCTAGCGCCTATTGCGCCCCTGTGTCTGCGCCGTCATTTTTGCGGATGTTTTTTTCCCACTCGCGCGCCAGTTGCATCGCTTCTTCAATCTGTTGATCGGTCAAGCGTTTTTTCAGTACATTGCCAGCGGCCAATAGCGCGAAATAATCGGGGGAATCGTCGTGCTCAAGACCTGCGGCGCAAAGGTAGATCCACATGCCTGCCGTGATGTCGTCCTGCGGAACGCCCTGACCGCGCAGGTACATGCCGCCAAGGTTGCATTGCGCCATGGCGTCCCCCTGTTCGGCAGCCTTGAGGAGCCATTTGTACGCTTCCTCATGATTTTGCGCCACACCCCGCGCGTCCTTGTACAGGACGCCGAGGTTGTTTTGCGCCTCGACGTGCCCCTGTTCGGCGGCTTTGCGATACCATTTTTCAGCCGCTGCATAATCCTGTGTCATGCCCTGACCGCCTTCGCACATCAGCCCGATGTTGTATTGCGCCCTTGCGTTTCCCTGTTCGGCGGCTTTGTGGAACCATTGGATGGCCTTGGCGTAATCCTGCGTCACGCCCTGAAGACCGTCCTTATACAGCGCGCCAAGGCTGTTCTGCGCTTCCGCGTCATTCTGTTCCGCTTTTGCGCGGATTTCTTTAAAGCCCTCTGCCCTTGCGAACGCGGCAAAAAACAGGGCAATGGCGAATAACGCGAAGCGCGTCCGGCGCCATGAAAATGTCTCCCGGTCATTCTGTCGGGATTGGGGCGCGTGGTCAGCGGGGAGTGTCGGCATGAGCGGCAAGGAACCGGAATTAAGGAATGGCGCGAAGTTTACCAGCATTCGGCGGCGCAAAAAGCAGTGGACAGAAGACGAAGGCGCGCGTTAACTTGGCAAACTTCGTTCAACGCCCGCCACAAAAACGCCCATGCGCGCACTGGAAATTCCCCTCTCCTCCGAACTGGAAAAACTTGCCGCCGCCGGACTCACGCGCCAGCGGCGGCGGCTGGATTCGCCAGTGAACCCGCATGTGACCGTGGCGGGACAAAAGATGCTGCTCTTTGCCAGCAACGACTATCTGGGGCTGGCGGCGCATCCCGACATCATCGCCGCGCTGTCAAAAGGCGCGCGCGACTGGGGCGTGGGCAGCGGCGCTTCGCATCTGGTCAGCGGACATCTGGAAGCGCATGAGACGCTGGAGCAGCGCCTTGCCGAATTCACCGGTTTTGAGCGTTGCCTGACCTTTTCCACGGGTTATCTCGCCAATCTGGCGGTCACGCCGACGCTGGCGGCGGGACGGGATGACGCCATCTTTGCCGATCGGCTGAATCACGCTTCCCTGATCGACGCCGCGCAACTTTCCCGCGCCCGCCAGCATCGCTACCCGCATGGCGACATGGCGGCGCTGGAACGACTGCTGAGCAAAAGCGCCGCCAAAACCAAAGTCATCGTCAGCGACGCCGTTTTCAGCATGGACGGCGATCTCGCGCCGCTCCCCGATCTCTTTCGATTGGCGGAACGCTTTGACGCCTGGCTGGTGATCGATGACGCGCACGGCTTTGGCGTATTGGGGGCGGAGGGGCGCGGCAGTCTCGCCTGTTGCGGCATTCGTCCGCATCCGCGCATCCTGCTGATGGCGACGCTGGGCAAGGCCGCGGGCGTAGGCGGCGCGTTTGTCGCCGGGTCGAAACTGGCCATCGAATACCTGTTGCAAAAAGCCAGAAGCTACATTTTCACCACCGCGCAACCGCCCGCCATCGCGGTTGCCGCAACCAAAAGTCTGGAAATCATCCAGGCGGACGAGGCCAGACGCGCCCATTTGCAGGCGTTAATCCGGCAATTGCGGGCGGGATGCGCCGCGCTTCCCTGGCGATTGCTCCCCTCCGTGACCGCCATTCAACCGCTGATGCTGGGCGAAAACGACAAGGCGCTCGCGCTTTCGCGGCAACTCTGGCGCCGTGGCCTGTGGGTCGCCGCCATCCGCCCGCCCACCGTGCCGCCGGGTACGGCGCGACTGCGAATTTCCCTTTCCGCCGCCCATCGTGAGGAAGACGTGGCGAAACTCCTCCATGCCCTGCGGGAACTGGCGGCAGGAAATTAGCGACAGGTCTTCAGACCTGTTGGTCTAACGTGTTTTGGAAGGGGTTTCTCTCCCCTCCCTCCCAAAACGGTCGCCTAAAACCCCGGGCTTGTAGGGGTGACTGTAGGGCGACTTGAGGTCGCCCCTACAAGCCCGTGGATTTAACCGGAGTTGGTTTTACGATGAAAACGCCCGCTTTTTTCCTCCCCGGTTGGGGATTCGGTTCAAA
>JAIRZG010000051.1 GCA_031267345.1 Zoogloeaceae bacterium | reverse complement strand
CATTCCATCATCGGCGCGTCGGTTTTTTCGCGCAGCTCCTTGACCATGTTTGCGGTAATTTCCGCCATTTCTCACTCCTTGATTTACAGGAATGGCGAAGTCGCAAGGCGCGTCAACCGCGCCGCAACTTCGCCACGCATACGACTTATTCGGCAGCAGGTTCTTCGTCGACTTCTTCGACAAATTCCTCTTCGCCATCGGCATTGACAATTTCCTGCACTGAATGGCTGCGACCTTCCAGAATGGCGTCCGCCACGCCACGCGCGTACCGGCGGATGGCGCGGGAAGAATCGTCATTGCCGGGGATGACGTAATCCACGCCAATCGGCGAATGGTTGGTATCCACCACGCCGACCACCGGAATGCCCAGTTTGCTCGCTTCCGTCACGGCGATTTTGTGATAGCCCACATCAACCACAAAAATGGCGTCGGGCAAGGCGTTCATTTCCTTGATGCCGCCGATGGATTTTTGCAGCTTGGCCAGTTCGCGAGTGAAATCCAGCGCCTCTTTCTTGGACATGCGCGCCAGATCGCCCGCTTCCACAGCGGCTTCCATGTCGCGCAGACGCTTCAGGGATTGCCGGACGGTCTTGAAATTGGTCAACATGCCGCCCAGCCAACGCTGATCGACATAGGGCGCGCCCGCGCGACGGGCTTCGTCGGCAATGATTTCGCGCGCCTGACGCTTGGTGGAAACAAACAGGATGGCGCCCCGGTTAGCCGCCAACTTCTTCACGAAGTTCATGGCCTCGTTGTACTTTTCCAGGGTTTTTTCCAGATTGACGATGTGAATCTTGTTACGCGCCCCGAAGATATAGGCTTCCATCCTGGGGTTCCAGAAACGGGTTTGGTGGCCGAAGTGCACACCCGCTTCCAACATTTGACGCATGGTTACAGACATTCAAAAAACTCCGTAAGGGTTGAACCGCCACCTGCCGAACCGTTTCGCGACCCAAGCCGCGACACCCTTAACCGGCAGGTGTGAGAATTGCCGGACGCAACACGCCGCGCCCGTATTTCCGTCGGGATGACGAAAACTCGCGGATTGTACACTACCCATTGGCCGAATCGCCAGAATTTTCAGCCTGAAATCCGACAATCCCGACAATTCCTGCTGCGTCCGCATTCCCACCCGAAGTACACGCCGTCATTGCAGACTTTCCGCAAAAAACCGCAAGACCGCCGCGCGAACTTCCGGATTTTCCAGCGCGGACAGGTGCGTGACGCCAGGAAGAATATGGATTTGCCTGGGCGACTGGGCAGCGCGTTCGTAGAGTTTTTGCGAGTGTTGCCAGGGAATGACGCGATCCTGATCGCCGTGCAGGAAAAACAGCGGCAGCGGCGCGAGTTTCCGGATGTGCCGACTGGCGCTGTAGCGGTCGCTGATAAAAAATCCCGCGCCCGCCATTTTGTCGTCGGCGATGCTTTTGTAGGAATAAAAAGTGGAATCCAGCACCATGCCCGCGATGTCGTCGAATTTTGTATTGGCAAGCGCGGCGATGGCGTTGTTGCCGCCCAGGCTCTGCGCCAGCAGCAAAATTTTTTGCGCGGCGACATCCTCGCGCCTTTGCAGATAGGCAATGGCGCTTTGCGTATCTTCCATCAAGGCTTTGGGCGTGGGGCGTTTGTCTTCCGAAAGGCCATAACCCCGATAATCGAAAGTGAAGACCGCATAACCTTCCGCAGGCAGCCAGAGGATGCCGCCCAGATGGTTTTCGAGTTTTCCGCCATTGCCATGCACATGCAGCACCACACCCCGCCGCGCGCCGACTGCGGGGATAAACCAGCCATGCAACCGCGCGCCGTCGACGCTGGGGAAATATGCCTCCTCATAGACCAACCACGCGCTCTGCGGGGTATAACGGCTTTCGCCACGCAACGGGTAATAAAAACTGCCCTGGACAAGGGCGCAACCCGACAGCAACAGGAACACGAACAGCACAAGGATTCCGGCGATCCAGAACATGATTTTTCGGAGATTCGAGGTCATGATGGCAATGCAATGCGTTTTGTATGCAAGTTCGCATTATAACGACCGGCTTTCGCATATCGATCCGGAAACGCAGAAAACACGCGGGTTACGGTTCAAGGACGCGGATGAGCCAGGCTTGCGCGGTCAATCCGGCGCTCGTCGGCGCAATGCCGCGCACGGAAATATCAAACGCATATCCTGTGTCTGTCCTGTCTACGGTTTGTACCGTGGGAAAGAGGGAATGAAGGGGGGAAGCGGACTATCCTGCGGCAGCGAAATCGTCGGTAGCTGAACTGTCCTCTGTCTTTTGCAACGCCCACATCTGCGCGTATGCGCCGTTTTTCGCCAGCAGTTCGCCGTGTTTGCCGCGTTCCACGATGCGGCCTTCTTCCATGACCAGAATTTCGTCGGCGTTCATGATGGTGGAAAGCCGGTGCGCGATGACAAGGGTGGTGCGGCCTTGGGCGGCGGCTTCCAGTTGGGCTTGAATCGCCTGTTCGGTGCGCGAATCCAAAGCGGAGGTGGCTTCGTCGAAAATCAGCAGGGAAGGATTTTTTAATAATGTCCGCGCTATCGCCACCCGCTGTTTTTCGCCGCCGGAAAGTTTCAATCCGCGTTCGCCGACGCGGGTTTCATAGCCTTCGGGCAGACGCGCGATAAAATCATCCAGTTGCGCGGCGCGAGCAGCAGCCAATACGTCTGCACTTTCGGCATCGGGATTGCCGTACCGGATGTTGTAAAACAGGGTATCGTTAAACAACACCGTATCCTGCGGCACAATGCCAATGGCGGCGCGGAGGCTGGATTGGGTGAAACCGCGAATATCCCGGCCATTAAAACGGATGCTGCCCATCGTCACGTCATAAAAGCGGAACAACAGCCGCGCCAGCGTGGATTTGCCGGCTCCAGACGCGCCCACCACGGCGACCGTATGTCCGGCGGGAATCCGGAATTCCACGCCCTGAAGAATGGAGCGTCTGGCGTCATAGGCAAAATGCACACCGTCAAAATGGATCTCCTGCGGCGCGTGTTCCAGCGATAGCGCGTCGGGTTCGTCCGCGACTTCCCTGCCTTCGCGCAACAAGGCGAACATGCGCTCAATATCGGTCAAAGCCTGACGAATTTCCCGATAGACCACGCCCAAAAAATTGAGCGGCATGTAAAGCTGCATCAAAAAGGCATTGACCAATACCAGATCGCCCACGCTCATGACGCCTTCGGTCACGCCTTTTGCGGCCTGCCACATGATCAGGGTGACGCCAATGACAATAATCGCCTGTTGCCCCAGATTGAGAAAAGAAAGCGAAACCTGGCTTTTGGTGGCGGCATCCGCCCATTGTTGCAGATTTTGATCGTAACGGCGGGCTTCGTACTCTTCGTTATTGAAATACTTGACCGTCTCGTAATTCATCAGGCTGTCAATGGCGCGCGCATTGGCGGCGGAATCCGTTTCATTCACCCGCCGACGAATCAGAATGCGCCAGTTGCTTACTGTGAGGGTAAAAAGGATATACACAGCGAGTGAAACACAGGTAATCAGCGCGAAGATCGGATCATAACGGGCGATCAAAATCGCCAGCACCAGACCGATTTCCACCAGCGTCGGCAGGATGGAATACAGGGTGTAATTGATCAATGTGCCGATGGAGTGCGTACCGCGCTCAATGTCGCGGGAAATGCCGCCCGTCTGGCGTTCCAGATGAAAACGCAACGACAGGGCGTGTAAATGGCGAAAAACCTCCAGCGCCAAAGCACGGATGGATTGCTGGGTGACGCGGGCAAAAAGGATTTCCCGCAATTCGGTAAACAAGGCCGCCGCAAAACGCAGCAAACCATAAAGCAACAACAGACCCAACGGCAACAGCATCATCCGGTTTTCGGGCGTCAAATCGTCGATGATGACCTTGAATACCAGCGGTACGCCCACCGTCGCCAGCTTCGCGCCCACCAGACACAACAGCGCCACAATCACCCTGCCCCGCCACGCCCAGAGGTAGGGAAAAAGTTTGACCAGGGTTGGCCAAAGCGGCTGTTCGGGACGGGATTCAGCGGAAGTCGCAGGGCTGAAATGACGCATCTTCATCGTAAAACCAACTCCGGTTGAAACCCTTCCAAAACACGTCAGACCGACAGGCCTGAAGGCCTGAAGGCCTGTCGCTGATTTCCTGCTCCATCATGAAGGCGAAGCCTCCACGCACTGCGCTGATCCCTGATGCCTGACCTCTGATCTCACACCACGATATGCCCACGTTTTTCAGAGAGGGTAATCACCGCTTCCGTGCCGGAATTGAAGGCGAGGAAATCGCTTTCCATGCCGTCGCTGAAAATGACGCCGTTTTCGCCCATCAGGGATTCGATCCGCAAGGGCGTGTCGTGCGTGATTTTGCCAAACACCAGATTGGAACCCGTCGCCTTGCTGGGAAAAGGCTCGCGCACGGCAAAAATGAGTTCGTCGCTGCCCCATTTGCCAATGACGCGGGAAAGCTCCGAAGGGCCGTAACTCTTCTTGCGCGGCGCGACGGCTTTTCTCACATATCTGGCGAAGGACGCGGGCGGTTCTTTAAACGCGGCTTCTTCGGCGGCGAAATCCGCTGCCAGCGCCACAGGCGCCGCAGCCGCCATACTGTAGTCCGGCATCGTTATGCTGTCCTGGACGCTTTCCGCTTCGTCTGCTTCCATCAACCTTTCGCTTTCCTGCGCCGCGCCGTAAGGATGGCCGATGACCGATGACGAAATGCGCGACGCGCCGGCAATGATGCTTTTCATCCAGCCGGTGGAACCCAGCCCCGTGGAAACGATGACGCCGCTCGACGATTGCGGCTCTTTCAGCCCCTCGTGCTTGAGGATGTAGCGGGCGGAGATATGGGTGCGCTGACCAATGAAAAAATCATTGACCGCCAGA
>JAIRZG010000041.1 GCA_031267345.1 Zoogloeaceae bacterium | reverse complement strand
ACGCTGGTGGGCGCCGCGACCACCGGGCAACTCACCAGACCTCCGATGACGCTGGCAAGCGCACCCTCCATGCCCGCGACGGCAATGATCACCCGCGCCCGCGCCAGCGTGTCCTGCTGCGCCAGCAGACGGTGCAGACCGGAGACGCCCACATCATAAACCCGCTCCACATGATTGCCCAGCGCCTCGCAGGTGAGCGCGGCTTCCTCGCAGACCGGCAAATCGCTGGTGCCGCCCGAAGCCACGACGACGCAACCGACAGGCTGCGCCGCCTCCTCCGGCAGAACCAGCGCGAGCCGAGGCAGCGGATGATGGACAAAGGGAAGCCCCTGCGCCCGCAACGCATCCACCGCCATCGGTTCGACGCGGGTGACGAGAATGTTGCGCAAGCCCTTTTCTCGCATTTTGAGGACAATGGCGACGATCTGCTCCGGCGTTTTGCCCTCGCCAAAAATCGTCTCCGCCATGCCCTGCCGCAGCCCGCGATGTAAATCCACCTTGGCGAAGCCGAGGTCATCAAACGGCAGGGTTTGCAGACGCAATAGCGCCGCATCCGGCGTAAGCGCGCTGGACGCAACCCGTTGCAGCAGTTCGAGGATTTTATCTTTTTCGTTGATGGGGTTCATGATAATTGTGACTCGTTCCTTATTTTCCAAACCAATTCCAGTTGTTCGGTCGTTTTTCGCAGGGTTGTATTTTGCGCGAATTTTGACCAATCAAGCGTATTGAGGATGCTGGTTTTAACGGGGCGTTTTTCATCCCAAAAAATCATGGACGAAAGCAGCCCTGTTGCTGGTTCAGTATCCAGGCATGCCATTGTCTCGATGGCTTCGGCTTTGGCGTCAAATGAAAGGTAATAAACCGTATCGTCAAACATGACAGGTTTTTCGTTTATGGGGGAAATCAGTCTGAAACGAAGTTCTTTGTAGAGGCTGCAAATGGCGATGCGCCATGGACGAAACGCATAATCGCCTACGCCAAATATGGAAAACCGTGGATTTTTGGTGTAGATGATGCTGGATCGCGCATCGAGCCGATCGCCGTGTGCCTGTAGGTAGGCCCAGGTCAGAGGGGCATGTCGCTGGATAAGTGCCGTCGGCTCGCCTACATTACGTTGCGTTACCAGCATGAATTTATTGCGCCACGCCCTGCCGTTTCCGATGTCCGATCCTTTGAGCAATGGATAAAGGTACATGTCTTCAAGCTGTACGGTTTCCCCGATAGCATTTTCATAGCCTGATGGCGTTTGGGTCAGTTCCATTACGGATGAAGCATCGTGTTTTATACCTGACCTCCATTTTTTTGGACTAATTCCGAACAAAAAAGAACAATTCTCAAAGGTATCCAGATCGGAAATACTTATGCCGTACCGATAGCTCGTTGTTTTTCCAGTATCCGCTTCCAGATTGGCGTAAATTGTATAATCTTCACAAGATTTTGCAGCGGGATCAAGTCTCATCACCAGCAAACAGGCGTCCACGGCGACGCCGAAATTCTTTTTTGCGTCAATACAGACGAGAAAAGCGTCATATATTGCGTCATGCCGCCGCTGGGCGCAGGAAAGCACTTTTCGTGCGACGGATGTCTTTACCAACATGGCTACGTCAGCGCTACGTCCATGCAATTTTCGGAGTATCTCCAGCAACATCCATTCAGAAATGTCGAAGTTCGCCTTTCCGCTGATGGCGTCGAAACCGTTATGCCCCAAAAAATTGGACTTTTTAGGAAGATTGTTGCCGCCAATACTGCTTTGTGCAGAATTTGTTACCCACGGAGGATTGCCAATAACCAGGATCCTGCCGGGCATTTGCTCGAACCGGGTTTTCCAGTCTGTCGCAAAAAAATCGGCTTGTTGCAGTTGAACGCGGGGGGCGGCAGGATGTCCGTCGATGTGTCGATGCAGAATGTCAAGATATTCCGGATTGATCTCAAAGCCGAAAATCCGGGTTGCTCTTGGGAAGGATTCGGCGGCGGCCAGAAGAAATGAGCCTATACCGCAAGTGGGTTCGACAACCACATCTGGACGAATACCCGCCGTGTGCAGGCGAGCGCAAACTGAACGGGCGAGAACGTCAGGCGTCTGAAAGTCGCCGTATTCAATGCGCTGTTTCTGTTTGGCCTGCGTCACGGATTTTTCCCCTTGTAAACGGAGCAGATGCCGGGTTCCTTGCCCGCTTTCTCGATGATGCGTCCATATTGCAATCGCCATTGCAGGGCGTTTGAGATAGTGAGATAACCTTGTTCTGGCTTGTTGGTCATGATTTCTTTGGCAAGATTGCCGAGTCCGATGTCGTCAACGGGCAGATTTTTGTCAGCCATGAAAGCCACTAAATCGTCGATATTGCCCTCGTTTTCCAGAATTTTGCGTAACCCACTGGTCGTCTGGAAGTCGGCGGTACGGCTTGAGTCGACGAATACGGTGTTCATTACGCGCAGAATGGCGGTTTTGCTGGAATCGTCATCGGTTTTGTCGTAAACGAAAACGATTAGACCATAACCAAGGCCATATATTTTCTGGCGAGCAGATTTGAAGGGGCATGAAGACTGCGGTTGACGGATACTCGTAACCTTCATGTCAACGCCAAGGCTCGGAAAATCAATGCCGTTCGCGGAATTGCCCTCGGTGAAGGTGTAGCGTTCCTGCAAGTAGAGCCTGAATTTGTGCTCAAGGTGAGTGCCGACGGCTTTACCGTCGGTGATGCCGAACAGGCTCGGTTCCGGAGAATTGCTCACGATCTCCGAAAAGGTTTGAGCTTCTTTGCACAACAATTCCGTGGTCAAGGTAGTCTTCTGCATATGGGTGCCTTCTATTGGATCGCGTCGTTTCGCTCCGTGGGTTACGACCGCAAAGTTACACCGCTTGCGCGGCTAACCCAACCTTGCTTGCTTCAACGCAGCGTCGAAGCCCAGCAATTCTCGGCTCACACGGTGCAAGGTAATTTCGCCACGGGTTTCTCGCCCGCGACCCGTAAAGTAATCGCCGCTCAGGCGCACTTCCGCCGAATCGGCGGTTATTGCCAGTGTGCAGACACCGCGATGCGTTTGCATCGTCTGCACCGCGAGGTTCCTTGGCTCGGAGACATATTCGTACTTCAACCCGACATCGCCGGGCTGGTCGTCGTAGAGTGCGGCCATCGTGGTTCGAGATCGGGACTGCTTCGTCTCAAGCCCAATCGCCATCCGCGTCCACGTCTGGCGCACGCGCATCACGCAAGGGACGTTGGTTCCGCCGTTGTGCGTGGTGGTGATGTTCCCGGCCCATGTGCCGTTGAGGTTCTTGATCGTGGACAGCCAGCGCCAACCCCAACGCTCGTAGAGGAAGATCAACCCGCCGTAGATCACGCCCGCCGACAACGCGGCGGCATCAATGCGCCCGGCCAACTGGGACATTGCAACCAGCGCGCGCAGCGCGGAGGCCGCAGCAACAGCCGCCACGCCGAAGGCGAAATACACCTTCGGCCCGCGAAAGAAGTTGTCAGATGCGTACCCGTGCATACTGCTGCCCCCATTGGTTCCACATCTGGATGACACCGATGTAGGCGCGCGCGTTCTGCTGTGTCCAGCGCCCGGAATCGAACAACCGCTGGATGCCGTTCTGACAAACGAAGTCCGTCAAGTCCGCGCCGTTGAGCCACTTGAGGATGTTGAATACTGTCGTGGCGTAACTGGTGCCAAACAAGTTGTCGGGCACGTTGTAGAGCAGGCACTCGATGGCGTGCGAAGAGGCCGTGTCCTGCTGGATCAGGCCGTTGTCCACCATCCAGCCACGGGCATTCTTGAAGATGCGAACGGTCAGCTTGTACCACTGGTTCGTTCGCCCGTGCTTGGCCACGCCGTTGTCGTAGGACTGCTTCGGGTAACTGGTGACGGAGTGATTGCGCTGCACGTCCCACAGCCAGATGCCATCGACGTGGGAGGCATCGCCCAGCAGGGTCTGCGGCGGGATGTAGAGTCGATACTCCAGACAGGGCACGACATCGGCGGGGATGTTGTTGCTCGTCCTCGGGATCTTGATGCTTTTGCCGCCTTCGGTGATCGCGTGCGTGGGGAAGGCGCGGCGGATGGCGTTCGAGACATCGCGGCGAAAATCAGGCAGGTCATACGTGGCATCCTGATGACCGGCCTGAACTGATGCTCTGGCGTAGTCGCTTAGTCGGCTGTAGTCCGGTTTGAAGGCATCTCGCAGCATGGCCACTACGTCAACATCACTGTCGCCACGAATATTCGTGCTGTTGCGATAGGAACCTTGCAGGAAGACCTCGAAGTTCCGGTTCCGCAATGCGACATCGTTCTGAAGCGCATTCCGGATGCGCTCGTAGAGCGCGGAGGCGGAAGCCGTCGCGCCTTGACGCGACCATGTTTCCAGTTGGTTTTCAGGGATTGTCATATTCGGTTCCTCACCCGCAACTCCCCACCGCCCCGCAGGCCGTACAAAAATCGCAGCCGTCCTTTTTGATCATCGTGTAATTCCCGCACTCGTTGCAAAGTTTGCCTTGTGTTGGCAGCACCTTGTTGCTTATCGGGTCTTCCGGGGCTTCGAGGATGCCCATTTGTTGCAGGGGGAGGCCGTCTTCGTCCAGTATGCCGAGCATGGCGTAACGGTGGATGATCAGGCGGGCGATGTAGGCGACGGTGGAAGGGAAGGTTTGCTGTTTCCTGCTGCCGGGGACGTAGGCCAGGAAGTCGCCCAGGGGTTCGGGGTAGTCGAGCAGTTTCCTGAGCTTCATGCCAATCCAGGCGGGGTCCATCACGCGCATGTCGAGCGACAGGAGCTTGCAGAGGCCGTCCAGCGCGCGCGGGTAGTTGCCGGAAAGCCACATGGAATAGGGGCGCGTCACGCCGTCGGGCAGGGCGATTTCTTTCAGGCCGAGCACGAAATCCTCGTTGGTGGAAGGATTGCGGATGTCCACTGTCCAGGAAAGCGTGCCGTCGGTGCCGGTTTTGGGTTCCTTGGCGGAGAAGAGGGCATCGACCACTGGCGTGGCGCTTTCGTGGTTGAACGCGCCAAGTTGTTCGCAGCGCCAGAGAATGACCTGCGCCATGGCGGAGACGACGGAGGGTACGCGCTTTTTCTCGCCGTGTGGCGGCATGGGCATTTCAAAGGCGTCGCCGGGGGTTTTGGCAAGGCTTTCCAGCTTCATTTGCAGCCAGCCGCGATCATTAGCGCGCATGTCCATGGAAAGCGTCTTGGCGACCACGCCCAGTCCGCGCGGTTCGGCGGGGCCGTTGGCCCAGACTTCAAACGGCCAGGCATGGCCTTCCGGTTCGACATGACCGATGAACAGCGCGAATTTGCCGATGGGCGAATCCAGCATGTACGTCCAGCACAGATTGCCTTCCGGCAGGCTGGGACGTCCCGGCCATCGGAGGCTGGCGAGCACCGGCGCGGGCAGATGCTTGATCGACAGGCGCCGGTTGGCGTCGGAGACAAAATCCTGCGGCGCGGTTCTGGATTTGGCGCTGTCATCGGTTTCCGCCTTGGGCGGCTCCACGGAAAGCACCGCGCCGAGGATGCTGTTCGGGCGATAGGTCGCCAGGCCTTTCAATCCGGCTTTCCAGGCGTCCATGTACAAATTCTGGAAGTCGGCGTAAGGGTAATCGGCGGGGACATTGACCGTTTTGGAGATGGAGGTGTCGATATAGGGCGCGACGGCGGCCACCATATCCTTGTGCGCGGCGGCGGAAATTTCCAGCGCGGTGACAAAATAATCGGGCAGTTTTTCGATGTCGCCGCCCATGTGCCGATACAGCCGCCAGGCGTAATCCTCGACCGAATGCTCCTTGATGGTGCCGTCGCCCATGCGTTTTTTGCGGCTGTAGGTCCAGGAAAACGGCGGTTCAATGCCGTTGGAAGCGTTGTCGGCAAAAGCGAGCGAAATGGTGCCGGTGGGGGCGATGGACAGAAGGTGCGAGTTTCTCAAGCCGTGTTCGCGGATTTTGCCCTTGATTTCGGTGGGCAGACGCGAGGCGAAATTGCCGCCGGAAAGATACAGTTCGGCGTTGAAGAGCGGGAACGCGCCGCGTTCGCGCGCGAGTTCCACAGAATACAGATAAGCGGCATCGCGCATAAACTCGCTGATGCGGGCGGCGAAGGCGCGGGCTTCCACACGGTCGTAGCAGAGCCGCAACATGGTGAGCGCGTCGCCCAAGCCGGTGAATCCCAGCCCGACGCGGCGCTTGTTGGCGGCTTCGCTGCTTTGCTGGGCGAGCGGCCAGTGGGTGGCGTCGAGGACGTTATCCAACATGCGGATGGAAACGCGGATAACTTCGGCGAAAGCGTCAAAATCGAATTCCGCCTGTTCGGAAAAGGGTTCGCGGATGAACAGCGTCAGGTTGATGGAACCCAGGCAGCAGCAGCCATAGGGCGGCAACGGTTGTTCGGCGCAGGGGTTGGTGGCTTCGATGACTTCGCAATAATTGAGGTTATTGTCGCGGTTCATGCGGTCAAGGAACAAAATGCCGGGTTCGGCGTGGTCGTAGGTGGATTTCATCACCTGATCCCAGAGTTCCCGCGCGCGCGCGCGGCGATACACCCACAGAGCGTCGTCGCGCTGGAACGCGCCTTCTTCCTTCATGTCGGCGTTGGGTTCGGCGCGGTGCGTCAGTTCCACCATGCCGTCCGTTTCCACCGCCTGCATGAAGGCGTCGGTGACGCCGATGGAAATGTTGAAATTGGTGAGATCGCCCTGATCCTTGGCGTGGATGAAATCCTCGATGTCGGGATGGTCGCAACGCAACACGCCCATCTGCGCGCCGCGCCGCGCGCCGGCGGATTCCACGGTTTCGCAGGAACGGTCAAAGACGCGCATGTAGGAAACCGGCCCGGAAGCGCGCGATTGCGTGCCTTTTACCCGCGCGCCGGAAGGGCGGATGGAAGAAAAATCGTAGCCGACGCCGCCGCCGCGCCGCATGGTCTCCGCCGCCTGCGCCAGCGCCGTATAGATGCCGGGACGACCGTCGGTGACTTCGACAATGGAATCGCCGACCGGCTGCACGAAACAGTTGATGAGGGTGGCCTGCAAATCCGTTCCGGCGGCGGAATTGATGCGTCCGGCGGGGATGAAGCCGTTTTCCTGCGCCCACAAAAAACGCGCTTCCCAATGCGCGCGATCCTTTTCCGGCTCAATGGCGGCCAGCGCGCGCGCCACACGGCAGCGCACGTCATGGACATCCATTTCCTTGCCTTTGGCGTATTTTTCCAGCAACACCTCGCCGGAAATTTCCTGCGCCGGCAAAGGGGGAAATTCGGGCGCGGCGGGAATGGCGGCAAGCGACAACTGTTCGGTGGCGTGGCTCATTTTCAGGTGGTCTCCTCAATGGAAAAATGACGCTGCGGGGGAACAAGAGATTTTTTTATGGGATGCAAAGCTACTACATGTAGTGGCAAAGCGCAAGCATAACCACTAGATTTAGTATTTTCGCCGTGCGGACGGCGGTTGTGCGGGACGGTATGGGTATAATCCGCAGCGTCGTGGCGATTTGTGAAGGGTGGGTATGATGGATGCGGTCAGCGCCTATGAAGCTGTTTTAAAAATTAGAAAGCCGTTTGAGGAGCAGGCGGATCATGGCGAGTTGGATCATAGCCTCGGAGTGTTGAGGAATGACCTCATAGTCACGATCAAGGCGACGTGAAAGAG
>JAIRZG010000135.1 GCA_031267345.1 Zoogloeaceae bacterium | reverse complement strand
GTCTGTCCGGCGGAAAGCATGAGGGTGTTGTCCGTGATGGCCTGACCATCCGCAGCGACAAGATTGAACTGCCCCGCAAAACCCGACAGGTGAGCAGGAAATTAGCGACTGCCCTGTATCGGAAATCAACCCTACCGGGGCGGCACGTAGCCGGAGACCTGTTCCGCGCCCTGACCGAAAAAGTGGTTTTCCACCTGTTCCGTCAGATATTTGCGGTGCGCGGGGTCGGCCATGTTCAGGCGGTTTTCGTTGATGATCATGGTTTGCAGGCGTATCCACTGTTGCCAAGCGTCTTTGGAGACACGCTCGAAAATCTTTTGTCCGAGCAGGCCGGGCAGAGGCGGAAAATCCAGTCCTTCGGCTTCAGCGCCGAGCTTGATGCAGTTGACGGTTCTTGTCATGAGGGACTCTGGCAGGGTTAACGTGAAAGAGACGCGGATTATAGCGGCTTGACCAGCACCTTGGAGCGACGTTGCAGGTTATACATCTGGCGTTTCTGCGTGGGCAGCGAGTCGATGTCCTCAAGGTGAAAGCCGCGTTCGATAAACCAGTGCACGGCGCGGGTGGTCAGCACGAACAGGCGTTTGACACCGAGGGCGCGAGCGCGGCTCTGGATGCGTTCGACCAGTTGCTCGCCATAACCCCAGCCGCGTTGCGCCGTGTCCACCGCCAGACAGGCGAGTTCGGCGACGCCCGCGCCATAGTCATACAGGGCGGCGCAGCCCACCGCCATGTTGTCGTGCTCGATAATGGAAAATTTTTCGATTTCACGTTCCAACACTTCGCGCGGACGATGCACCAGAATGCCCTCCGCTTCCAACGGCTCGATGAGCGCGATGAGCGCGCCAATGTCGTCGGCGCGGGCTTCGTGGATACGCTCCAGCGATTCGCGCGAAATGACGGTGCCAATGCCTTCGCGGGAAAAAAATTCCTGCAACAACGCGCCATCCTGCGCGTAGCCGATCAGGTGCGCCCGCCCCACGCCCTGACGGGAAGCGCGCACGGCGCAGGGCAGGCAACGGCGGATGTCCGGCGAAAGCCAGTCGGCGTCATTTACGGATTGGGCGGCGTCGGCGGTGAGTTCGTCCAGCAGACGCCCTTCCTTGTCGCTGACGCCTTGGCTGTCGGTGAGAAACACCAGTTTGTCGGCCTTCAAGGCGACGGCGACGGCTTCGGCGACTTCTTCCATCCGTAGATTGAAAATCTCGCCGGTCGGAGACGCGCCCTGACAGGAAAGCAGCACGATATTGCCCAGCGCGAGTTGCGCTTTCAGTCCCTCCGCGTCGACCTTGCGCACCATGCCACTGTATTGCAAATCCACGCCATCCAGCACACCCAACGGACGGGCAGTGATGAAATTGCCGCCAATGACGCGAATCCGGCTGCCCGCCATCGGCGTATTGGGCAGACCCTGCGAGAGCAGGGCTTCGATTTCGAGATAGACGCTGCCGACCGCATCCACCACGCAATCGAGCGTGGCGGCGTCGGTGATGCGATAGCCGCCATGCGAACGGGATTCCAGTCCTTTCTCGCGCAACTCTTCCTCGATTTGTGGTCGCGCCCCATGCACCAGCACCAGACGGATGCCCAGACTCGCCAGCAGATTCACATCATAGGCCAGGGTTTTGGCCAGCGGCCCGGCAATGGCCTTGCCGCCAAAGGCGAGCACAAAGGTTTTGCCGCGAAAGGCGTTGATGTAGGGCGTCACCTGACGAAACCAGGCGACGAATCCGGCAAGGTCGGCGGCGGCCTTTTCCACCGCGCCCTCCACATTGGCGCTGCTTTCCTGATGTTCGCTCATGGTTTCGATCTCATCGTCTTGAAGTTCGGATAGCCTGGCATTGCGTCAATGGTAATCAACAATCTCGACATCGTAAGCATTGCTTTCCAGAAAGCAAAAACAAACCCGCCAACGGTCACGGATGCGTATGCTCCATTGTCCGGCATGATTGCCGGATAGCATTTCCAGCCGATTGGAAGGCGGCATTCGCAGCATGGAGCGGTTCAGACCGGACTCTTGCCGCTTTTCTGGCTTACCTTCTCCGTCTTCTTAACCGTCCTGACGGGCTTTTCCTCTGACGCGGCCTCGGCTGTTTCCGTCGTCTGGCTGTGAAGTTGCAGCACTTCTTCCAGACGATCGCACACCGTTTCCAGCACTTTTACCCGCGCGAAATTCTTGTCTTCGGCTTCGATCAGCGTCCACGGCGCCGCGCCGGTGCTGGTGCGATCCACCATGTCGCAGACTGCCTGGTGGTAGGCGTCCCATTTTTCGCGGTTGCGCCAGTCCTCGTCGGTGATTTTGTAGCGTTTGAAGGCAATCTGTTCGCGTTCCTTGAAGCGGCGCAACTGCTCTTCCTTGCTGATTTGCAGCCAGAACTTGACGATGATGACGCCATCCGCCGAAAGCTCGTGTTCAAAGTCGTTGATTTCGGCGTAGGCGCGCAGCCAGTCGGCTTCCGAGCAAAAGCCTTCCACCCGCTCGACCAGCACCCGACCATACCAGGTGCGATCAAAAATGGTGATGCGCCCGTTTCTGGGAATGCGCCGCCAGAAACGCCACAAATAGGGTTGCGCCCGTTCCTCCTCGGTTGGCGCGGCGACGGGGACGATCTGGTATTGGCGCGTGTCCAGCGCGGCGACCAGACGCCGGATGCTGCCGCCCTTGCCCGCCGCGTCCTGACCTTCAAAGGCCAGCACCAGCGAATGCTTTTTGAATTCCGGCGAACGCGCCAGTTCGGAGAGCCGTCCCTGGGCGCGCGCCAGACGCAATTCATATTTCGGCTTGTCGATACGCTGTGTCAGATCGAGCGCGGTGAGCACATCCAGCATGTCGATCTTGTGGGTGATCGGCGGCGCGACCGGATAATGCCGTTCATGTTGCTCCGCCAGCCGTTGTTGCAGCGCGCCCAGCACCATCTTGCCGACGGTGAGCGAACGATAGCGGTCATCGGTGCCTTCCACCACAATCCACGGCGCCCAGGGCGTGTTGGTCATGCGCAAAAGATGCGAGGCGACTTCCTGCAACTGACCATAGGTTTTCAGCCGCTCCCAGCTTTCTTTGGTCACGCGCCAGGCGGTGCGCGGGTCTTTTTCCAGGCTGCGTAGCCGCCTTTTCTGCCCTTCGCGCGAAAGGTGAAACCAGAACTTCAACACCAGCGCGCCTTCATTGGCGAGCATGGCCTCGAA
>JAIRZG010000200.1 GCA_031267345.1 Zoogloeaceae bacterium | reverse complement strand
GCCGCACTGACCCTCTCCAAGGCTGGCGATGATTCATCCTCTGTTGGTAATGAACTGCTTGCCGATATTCGTGAAATTCTTGAAACCAGACATCTGACCAAAATCAGCACCGTAGACCTTATCAAGGCGCTTTGTGAGGATGATGAAAAACCGTGGTCTACCTACAACCGGGGAAATCCTGTCAAGCCGCGCCAGATCGCAAAGTGGCTCAAAGAGTATGGGATTGCGTCAAAGACTATCCGGATAAGCACATACGAAACACTAAAAGGATTTGAGACAGAACAATTTCAAGAAGCGTTTTCGCGCTATCTTACCCCCACCCTCCCACTTACCCCCCCTGTATCCGTAACAGCGCAACAAACCAATAACCACGCGGGTTTTCCTGTTACGGATAAAAAGAAACGTTACGGATATGGAAACGTATCCGTAACGCCGGAAGCCGCGCCATTGCTGGATTGTTACGCTGTTACGGATAGAAACGGGGGAGTGGGAGGAGGAAGGGAAAATTCAGGGGGTAAGGATGAAATAATCGAGGTGACGATATGAACATCGCCTCTCTGATTCCCGCCCTTCAAAAAGAGGGTATTTTCATGACTGTTTCATCGTCTGGCGAACTCAACGCCAGAGGGGAGAAAAATGTCATTCAGAAATGGGTGGGCGTTCTTCGTGAAAACAAGGCCGCAATCGTTTCCGCCCTGCAATCCAATTCCGCCCCTGTCGCCAGCAATGACGAAGCAAGGCCAGCGCCTGACCGTGAGGCTATCGAGGAACGCGCCGCGATCATGGAGTACGATGGCGGCCTGTCCAGAGGGGAAGCAGAGCGGCGGGCGGTGCTGGATTCCGGCGCAACATGGTCATGGTTGGGAACCTTGCAAAAAGACAAAATTGTCAACCTCAACGACCTTGCAGATTCTACATTTTGTCAACCATGATGTTACGCTGCGTTTGTCTTGGCTTTTTCCAAGGCTTCCTGTTCGCGGTCGAGTGCGATGCGGCGCGTCCCGGCTCAAGCGGTTGCTGCTTCATCAAAGGCGGCGTTGATGTTCATTTGTTCTTCCGGTCGCGCCACGGCTTCATGCGTCCGCGCTTCTGAAAATCCCATGTGAAGAAACAGCCTTTCGTAAGAAATGGGACGGCTTGAGCCTTCCGGGTCTTCCCACTCCGGACAGGCGGTGGAATGCGTATGGAACACCAGTTCCCATTGTCCCAGATGCCCGAATTCTTCCCAGATGAAGGTCAAAACCTCCAAATCCGAATCGGAAAGCCGTAGTAGGTCTTGTTCCGGCGAACGAATCCGGCTTGGATCCGCCAGCGATACGCGATGCCCGGAACGGTCGGTAATCCACGAATCCCAGCCGCCGTATACCGAGCGCGCCGCGCCGTTGATATGATCGTAGGTCATGGAAAGCACCGGACCGTGCGGCATCGAGACCAGACTATCGCCGGTAATCGGCTCGCCGTAACGCTGCAATGACAGGCGTTCCGCCAGATAAAGCAACTTCATCAGTTTGACGACCGGCAACGTCCCGCCCGCGCGGAACAACAGGAAAGCGGCGGCCTGCGCGGTTCTGCGTTCATCAAACAGTAAATTTTTCATGGCGTTCCTCCAGTGTCCAGTATAGCAAATTCCTCGCCCGCGCGACGAAGCCGCGCTGGTATCCAACGCGGTATCCAACGTGGTATCCAACCACAGCGCGAGTGGAGACAGGGTAAAAAACACGTACTTTTTGCCACGCGAGCGGGATTTTTCCATCATTGCGGTATGAATACGTCTGCCTCCCCTGAAGTCCCGCTGCCCGCCGCGCCGCGCTTTATCGTCTCCATCGTGCCGGATGGCGAGGAAGAGGCGCAGTGCATCCGCATCAAGCATCCATCGCACCTGTACGTCACCGATGGCTACATCCCCACGCACAACACCCGCGCGCCCATGCAAGAAGCCGGACAGCGTGTGCGCGACTTTGTGCAGTCCATCCTGAACAACGATGAACACCCGCACAGCATCGTTATTCAGGTTGCCACGGCAGGGAAGCGGGCTAAGGTGCTGGAAGAAACAGGAGTGGATATTGGGGAATCCAGCGAGATACTGATTGACGAACGTGTTGTTCACGCAGAAAAAGACCATCCTGATTTGACCCTGGATGATTGGGCAATGCTGCCTGAAATCGCTGAGACATTTACGGAATCTCACGTTGGGAAGGAATCGAAAAACGAAGGAACTACACGTTTGATTTTTGTGAAGCGTGGCGAACCGAAGGATTACGCCTACGTCGCCGAATTTGCTAAAGGAAAGAAGAAGGGCGAACGGCTGCAAGTCATCACATTCTTCAAGGCATCGAAGAAAGGAATTGACGACTGGCTTGCAAGGAATGAAAAAAAGAAAGACGGCGAGCGAACCGCTGTCAGCTTCTCATCTGACCATACCTCTAAGGCTCACGATACTTTCTCACCGTCTGATTCCAGTGTAGCACAAGGGGACGACGACATCCGCTTTGCCGAGCGTCTTTCCACGCTGCACGGGCGGAAAACGCCGCTTTCCACAGCAGCGGCTGTGCGCGCGGAACTGGTGAAGGCGCTGGGCGAGAAGACCGTCGCCAGTCTGGAAAAGGCCGGACTGCTGGTAATCCATGAACGCGCGGCGGATGTGCTGATCAGAGGACAGAGGACGGAGGACAGAGGACAGAAGACGACGCGCCTGCGCTCCATGCCCGCCGCCAATATCCGCCGTTATTTCAAGGCGGAAGGCTTCTTTGACGGCAAGGCCGTACATCTGGTTGCCGAAAACCTTGCCCCCGGTATGGCGCGGGCGACGGTCAAGCATGAATTCTGGCACAAGGCATTGCGGGCGCTGTCCTTCAACAATGCGCCACAGTTCAAAAAACTGATGAACCGCTTGCGGCTCATCGAGAAGGCGACGGGCAAAGGCCGCAACAAGACCTGGTTCGACAAGGCGCGGGCGAGAATTCCCGCCGCCGACCGCGCGAACGAAGCCGTCTATCTGAACGAACTGGCGGCCTACGCGATTACCGAATACGAATCTTCGCCGCGCAACCTGCCGCAAGCGGTCATGAAGTGGGTGCAGGACTTTTTGGCGGACATCAAGACTTTCCTTGCCGAAAAAATGAATCTGGACTTCACGCCGACGGCAGCCGACCTTGCGGCACACGCGCGGCGCTACCTGCGCGAGGAAGCGGCGGCAATCAATGACAAAAACATGGAAATCATAAACGGCGTTATGGATTCCCTTGACCCGTCTCCTGTTTTTGATTCCGGCGTTGCCGCGTCGGGGATGCTGTACAGCACGGCGGACAGAACCATTCTCCCGATCAGTCTGAATCTGGAAGGATGGAACGGCAGCGCCGGGGAACTTAAGGCGCTTGCTTCCGCGTGGTATTCGGACAACCTTCAAGGCAAACCGCCGATTCATAATGACGACATGGATGTGGATGTTACTTTCACGTCTGAAGGCAAGGGCGTTGCGTTTAACACCTCAGGAAACGCGCGCGCAGGATGGAAGGCGGAAATGGTTCGCGTCTTGCCGGAACTGGTGACGAGGGCGGTGAAAATCGGAGAGACAAGCCCAGATACAAGGCGCGAACAGAACACAAGGATGTTCCATACGCTTGTCGCGCCGCTTGCTGTCAATGGGAAAATCTATACCGCAAAGATTACGCTGCGGGAATCTCTGCCGAAAGACACCGGAGTTCGTCACAAGTTTTACGATGTCGCGGCACTGGAAATAGATAACGAGGTAGCTGTGTCTGGGCTTTCCTCTGCGAAAACAGACGGAATACACCCTACTCCCACCACCCCGTTACCTGTCAGTGTAGAACAACTTGCGTCAGCAATCAAGCAGGACGACGATACCCGTTTCTCCATTGCCGCCCTCCGTCCCGTCTCCACGGGCAGCCCGTGGTCGGTCAATGGGCCGCAGAACAAGTGGCAAGTGGCATTTGATTGGGTTCGCTACCAGTTTCAGGACAAGCACATCGACCTGGACACGGTGGTGAAAGCCATCAAAAAGGCGGGCGGCGTGGTGCGCGACGCCTTTAATCCCTATGCGGCGGAAACCCTGATGCACGGGCGCGTGGCGGTATTCACCGAAGACTTCCACAAATACGAAGTCAAGCCGATACTCGAACAGATGGAAAAGTACGGCCTCACGCTGGCCGACGTAGAGCAATTCCTGCACGCCCGTCACGCCAAAGAAAGAAACGCGGCGATGGCGAAACGCAACCCGACGCAGGCGGAAATCGACGCGCGGATTGCCCGACTGGACGCGGACATTCAAAGCCTGAACGTCCCCGGCAACGATGTTTCCAAACTGGAAGCCGAACGAAAAGCCCTGATGACCGCGCAACCGTGGGTGGGAACGCTGGAAGAGCGCAACCGTCTTTCCGGCATGTCCGACGCCGAGGCGGACAAGATACTGGCGAAGGTAAAAGCGGGCGGCAGGGGTGTGCAGTACGCTTCCATCGCGGCGCAGATCGACCGCATCACCGAACAGACCCGCGCCCTGATGCACACTTACGGCCTGGAATCCGCCGATACCGTGCAGGGCTTGCGCGACGCATACCAATATTACGTGCCGTTGATGCGCGACATGCAGGAATCCGATCTGATCTCTGGCGGCGGCAGGGTGACGCGCTGGTTTGCCGCCATCAATACCCAATACAATCCGGCTTTCGGCCTGACCAATTTTACGCGCGACGCGCAAGAGGTCATGTTGAACCCGGCGCCGCCCGTGGCGCGGATGTCGGTCTCTCGCGCGGCAGCCCAGGCGAGGGCATCCGCCTTGCGGAGAAATGTGCGATACTCCGCCACACCCCCCGAACATGCGCCTGTACGCGCCAGGATTTTCCCCGCTTCTGAATGGACGACGTGGCGCGCCTCTGGCGCAAAAATGGCGCAAACAACTGTCAAACAACTGTGCCAAAAAGGGCAGATAAGCCCCCCGACACAACGCCCAGAACCGCCAGAAAACCCGATGAATACAGCGTTTTGGCGGGTGCGCGGAATGATGTGCGTATGCCGGGAGAGGGACTCGAACCCTCACACCTTGCGGCGGCGGATTTTGAATCCGCTGCGTCTACCGATTCCGCCACCCCGGCACGGGAAGTGCGGGATTATCCATGAAACCGTTTAGCGCAACAAGTCCGACAAGTTTGACCTCGCTCACCGTACACGACTTCGATTTTGTCTTGCCGGAGGTGCTGATTGCCCAGCATCCGGCGTCTGAACGCGCCGCCAGCCGCCTTTTGTGCGTGGAAGGCGCGGATGTTTTCGATCGGCATTTTGTCGATCTGCCCCAACGGTTGAATCCTGGCGACCTGCTGGTGATGAACGATACCAAGGTCATCAAGGCGCGGTTTTTCGGGCAGAAGGATACCGGCGGACAGGTGGAAGTCATGCTGGAGCGCATTCTCGACGCCCGCCACGCGCTTGCCCAGATACGCGCCGGCAAAGCGCCGAAGGCGGGCTGTCGTCTGGATCTGGCAGGCGCGTTTTCTGCGCGCGTGACCAGGCGGCAGGAAAGTTTTTTTCTTCTGGCGCTGGAAGACGGGGAAGGAGATTTCTGGTCGCTGGCGGAAGCGCATGGGCGTTTGCCGCTGCCGCCCTACATTACCCATGCGCCGGAAGTGGAAGATGAGGCGCGGTATCAGACCATCTATGCCCGCGCCCCCGGCGCGGTAGCCGCACCGACCGCCGGACTGCATTTTGACGCCGATGTGTTGGCAAAGCTCGCGGCAAAGGGCGTTCATATGACGTATCTGACCCTGCATGTGGGCGCGGGGACTTATCAGCCAGTGCGCGTCGAGCGCGTCTGCGAACACAAAATGCACAAGGAATGTTTTGTTTTGCCGGAGGAGACCGCTGCCGCCATCCGCGCAACGCGGGCGGCGGGCGGGCGGATTGTTGCCGTTGGCACCACCGCCCTGCGCGCGCTGGAATCTGCCGCCTGCGGGCAGGGTGAGGTGCGCGCCGGATGCAAGGAGACGGATATTTTCATCACGCCGGGGTTTGATTTTCAGGTGGTTGATCGCCTGATCACCAATTTCCACTTGCCTCGTTCCACCCTGTTGATGCTGGTTTCCGCCTTTGCCGGAGTCGAGCGCATCCGCGCCGTCTATGCTCATGCTATCGAACGGAAATATCGTTTTTTCAGTTACGGCGACGCCATGTTGTTGACGCGCGCCAAGGCGGGGTGAAGTCAGTATAATCAGGAAGGTTTACGTGTGTCTGCGGAGGGATAAAAACAGGACGCGCAAACATGGCGTTCACTGTAAATTGCAGTTCCGAGGAGGAATTTGTATGCAAAAAGAATTTATCTGGTCTGATGAATACAGTGTTGGCATCGTCGAAATCGATACGCAGCACAAGACATTGTTCAGGCTCATCAATCGTTTGCACCAAGCCATCCTGAACAGGGAAGGCAGCAAGACCTGCGGTGGCATTCTGGATGAATTGGTGGACTACACCCGAATCCACTTTACGCTGGAGCAGACCTTGATGCGCATCGGGCATTTTCCGGAATACGAAGCGCACTGCGAGATGCACCGGGCGCTGGTCGCGGAAGTTGAGCTTCTGCAAAGGAAAATCGCTTCCGGTCAGGTGGCCATCAGTTTTGAGTTGCTGCATTTCCTGCGGAACTGGCTGACCAAACATATTCTGGGGGAAGACATGAAATATGGCGTGTATTTCAAAACCCACGGTCATGAACAGGTTCAGGACTGGACGGAACACTCCCGGGAAACCATGGTGCAGCACCGGAAAAAAAAGAAATGGTGGCAGTTCTGGTAGTCGGCGCTTTGGCGTTGCGATATGTTCAAGGAGATAAAAGCCATGCGTTCCGTTCTTCTTTTTCTCATGCTGATTCTGCTGGGCGGTTGCGCCGCAACCGGGCCGGAAATCCATAGTCAGCGCCGTTCGGGAACGGATTTCGCGGCGTATCGCAGTTTTGCCTTTTTTGCGCCGCTGGGGACAGACAAGGCCGAATACGCTTCGCTCGTTTCGCAGCAGTTGAAAGCGGAAACGCGCCGTGTGCTGGAAGCGCGTGACTATCGTTACGCGCCCGACGCGCCGGATCTGTTGATCAATTTCACCTTCGAGGTCAGGCAACAGGTCCTGTACTGGCATCACTTTCCCGGTTCCGTTTTTTATGGCGGATTCGGCGGGCGGCGACGCGGCGGTGTGGGTGTGGGCTTTGGCTATCATTTTCCGTCCGGAGGAACCCGCTATCTGGAAAGCATTTTGGGCGTCGACATCATTGACGCCAAAACCAAAGATGTCCTTTGGGAAGGCGAAGCCAGAAGCCATATGCAGGACGACGACAGGGAAAATCCGGAGCGGATTCTCAAAATCGCGGTGGAAAAAATTCTCGGCCACTACCCTGCGCCGGAAGCGGCGGGCAAAGATGACGCGGATACGCCGGATGCTTCCGGCAGTGCGGACGCCAGCGCTGCGTCGCCCTGACGGGCGCGCTGGACGCGGTTTTCATGTCATGGGCGGTTATGCCGGAATATGCGCTCTGGACGATAACCGCAAAATGATGTTACTTTCCGTTATTCCTGTTGCCAGATAAGCATAGAAGCGGGCGCAAGGGTAAACGGCTCGTCTAACAGGACAATAAAACGGATTCCCCACGAAGACGTTTTCACCGTCGACGCTGTTTTTGGCAGGGTCGGCATGATGTGGTTTTTTAGGAGAAGTCAATGAAATCAAAAAGACTTGAAATCGAAAAAGTCGCTTCCTTCCTGCGCGATGGCATGACCATCATGTACGGCGGCTTTATGGGCAACGGCACCCCGCCGCGCCTGATGCAGGCCATTCTGGATTCGGGCGTCAAGGATCTGACCATGATTGGCGACGATACCGCCTTTTCCGACGCCACCAAGGGGCCGGAAGGCGTGGGTTTGCTGATTCGCAATCATCGCGTCAGGAAAATGATTACCGGTCACATCGGCCTGAACAAGGAAGCCCAGCGCCAGATGATCGCGGGCGAGATGGAAATCGAGCTTTGTCCCATCGGCTCGATTGCCGAGCGCATCCGCGCGGGCGGTTCCGGTCTGGGCGGGGTGCTCACCCCTACCGGCGCAGGTACGAGCGTGGAAGACGTGCCGCAAGACCTGACCATCAACGGGCAGAAATACGCCAAAAAGCCGGTTTTCAACATCAACGGGCGCGACTTCCTGTATGAAACCCCGCTGCGCGCCGATCTCGCTGTGCTGGAAGCGGTGCATGCGGACAAGTCCGGCAACCTGGTCTATTACACTTCGATGCGGAACCACAACCCGCTCATGGCGCTCGCGGCGGACACGGTGATCGTGGAAGCCCACCAGATCGTCGAAGTCGGCTGCATTGATCCGGATCACGTGATGACGCCGGGCGTACTGGTCGATTACATCGTGTACCCCAAATAAAAGGAGAGAGCCATGACACAAGAAATGAGCGCCAAGGAATTCATCGCTCGCCGCATCGCGCTGGAATTGAACGACGGTGATGTCGTCAACCTCGGCATCGGCCTGCCGACGCTGGTCGCCAACTACCTGCCGTCGGGCGTCACCCTGATGCTGCAATCGGAAAACGGCTTTCTCGGCATCGGCCCTGTGCCGGAGGAAATCACCCCCATCGGCCAGCCGCGCGTGGTGAACGCGGGCGGCGCGCCGTGCAGCATCATTCCCGGCGGTTCCACTTTCGACACTTCGATTTCTTTCGCGCTGATGCGCGGCGGTCATCTTGACGCTTGTGTGCTGGGCGGTTTGCAGGTCGATGAGAACGCCGACCTCGCCAACTGGATGGTGCCGGGCAAGAGCGTTCCCGGCATGGGCGGCGCGATGGATCTGGCGGTGGGCGCGAAGCAGGTGATCGTCGCCATGGAGCACACCGCCAAGGGCGAGAAGAAGATCCTCAAAAAGTGCGATTTGCCGCTCACGGCGAAGGGGCGCGTGTCGACGCTGGTCACGGAGCTGGCGTTGTTCCGCTTCCATGACGGCAAACTGGTGCTGGAGGAATACGCGCCCGGCGTGACTGTCGAGCAAATCCGCGAGGCCACTGAGGCTTCGTTCACTGTCTCGCCGAACCTCAAGGAAATGGTGATCAGCCAGGTCGGACTGTAAGCCAGGCAAAAATGACAAAGGCCGGAAAATTCCGGCCTTTTTTACATGCCGCGTCCGTTGTCGGTCAGACGCCTGATCGACCGGAAAGCTTTGATGGCGTGACGCCCGGCGGGAAGGCGCGCATCCCCTGAGTAAACGTAGGATAATCCGTCCTACGAAAAACCCTATGTCCGTAAGGTGGATGCGAAATGTTACAGGGGGTCTCCCATGCCTGACGCCACTCAGCTCATCATGATCGTGGACGACAACCTGGCCAATCTGACCGTGGGCAAAAGCGCGCTGGCGGGTAACTACACCGTGCTGACCGTGCCCTCCGCCACGCGGATGCTGGAATTGCTGGAACGCTACCATCCGGCGCTGATTCTACTGGATGTGGAAATGCCGGGCATGGACGGTTACGAGGCGATCCGCATTCTGAAAGCGCGTCCGGATACCCGCGATACACCGGTGATCTTCCTGACGGCGCTCTCCGATTCGGCCAACGAACTGGAAGGGCTTTCCCTGGGCGCGCTGGATTACATCACCAAGCCTTTTTCTCCACCGCTCCTGTTGAAGCGGGTGGAGATGCACCTGCTGCTGGAAAGCCAGAAGCTGACCTTGCAAAAATACAATGACAGCTTGCAGGAGATGGTGCAACTCAAGACGCAGAGCGTGTTGAAATTGCAGAACAAGCTGATTACCGGCATGGCCAATCTGGTGGAAGGTCGGGACAACACCACGGGCGGGCATATCGAGCGCACCCAGCACTACCTGGCCATTCTGCTCACCGCCATTCTCGACGACGATCTCTGGGCGGAAGAAACGGCAAGCTGGGATGGCCCCCTGCTGCTGCAATCCTCGCAGTTGCACGATGTGGGTAAGATCGCCATCAACGACGCCATCCTGAACAAACCCGGCAAGCTGACGCCGGAAGAATTTGAAATCATGAAAACCCATGTCATGCACGGCGTCCATTTCATCGATCGTCTGGAAGACGACGACGAGGACAGCCATTTTTTGCGCTACGCCAGAACCTTCATCGCCTACCATCACGAAAAATGGGATGGCTCCGGCTATCCCTACGGTCTGGCAGGGGAAGCCATTCCCCTGCTGGGGCGGCTGATGGCGATTGCAGATGTCTATGACGCGCTGACCTCTGTCCGGCCCTACAAAAAAGCGTTCAGTCATGAAGAGGCCGCAGCAATTATTCGCGATGGCGCGGGCAGTCACTTCGATCCGACCTTGATCCGGCTTTTTGAAGGCGTCGGCGAGCAATTCCGCCTCATCCACAGTCCCGCAAGCCGCACGGGCTGAATCCGCGATACGCTGGCCTCATCCGGTCAACAGGAATAAACTCGCGCGAAAAAAGTCATTGCTTCGCCTTTGCCAAAACGGGATACAAAATGCCGATTCTTCGCAAGCTGAAAAACATTTCGCTGGAAGCGCGCTTTCATCTGTTTTTCGTCGTCTTCGTGCTCTCCCTGTTTACGGTCGTCATTTATACCGGCATAAGACAATTGAGTGATACGGCGAGCGTGACGGCAGAATATCTGGGCGGCCCCATCGCGCAACGGGCGGCGGCCATAATTGATGGGGATCGTTTTGAGCAACTGAGCAAAACCCTGGATATAAACGATCCTTTCTACGAGAAAATGCGGGCCGAACTCACCACGCTCAGAAAAGAAACGCGGGTGCTGTTCCTCTATACCATGGCGCCTCATACGGAAACGGTGCATCGTTTCATCATTGATGGCGGCGACCCCGAAGACGAGGATTTTTCACCCTTGGGCGCGGAAGAAGACATTACGAAATACGCCCCCGCCTATATGAAAACCTATCAGACCGGGCAGCCGCAATTCGACGAAATGGATCTGCATGACACTTGGGGCTGGGTCATTTCGTCCTATGTGCCGATTATGAATTCAAAAGGTGAAGTCGTGGGGGTGGTCGGTTGTGATTTCAGCGGCGAGAGCGTATACAAACGCGCGGTCGATTATGTCATTCGCCAATCCATTTTCATTGTGCTGTTCATTGCGCTGGGATTCGTGCTCTACCGTTATTTGCTGCGCGCCCTGACCCGGCAGAACCGTCAGCTTCTCGAAGCCAATCAGCGGGCGCAGGCTGCCGCCAGAGCCAAAAACGATTTTCTGGCGCGCACCAGTCACGAGATTCGCACCCCGATGAACGCGA
>JAIRZG010000191.1 GCA_031267345.1 Zoogloeaceae bacterium | reverse complement strand
CGGCCTTGCCGCCGCGTGGTTATAATCGACAGGTCGATACAGCGCGACCCACCCCGCGCTTGCCTGGACTTTTACGAAGGAGACAGCCCTATGCGAAACTTCCTGTGCGCGATGGTGATGAGCCTGTCCATCCTGTTGCTTGCGAAGCCTGCGAGCGCTTGCAAGATGACAGTCGACCTCAACCTCGACGACATCAAATACGCGAGTGTCGTCGTCATCGGCAGAATCGTGGAGTACGAAATCGTGCTGGATCAGGCGGTCAGGAAAGAACGGAAGGAAAAGAGTTTCTTGAGCGACTACGCGCACTTTACCGTGTTGGTGGACGAAGTTCTGGCTGGACAGCCGCCTCGCATCATTTCTGTAACCTGGGATAACTCCACATTCGGCGAGCCTGAGACGATGGAAGAGGGGCCGTACCTGATTGGATTGCGCGAGCCAGACTCCCAAATGCCCCCGCTTCGCGGCCCAAGCGCGACGGTTCTGCCTTCTCCGGAGCCAGAATCGCTGACGGTATTGCAGGCGCCTTGCGCCCCGCCCTTCATACTTGGGACCTCAAGCGCCGAAGCAAAGACAATCCGGGATATGCTGGCCAGGGAGGCGATAAAATGAATAATCCAGTGGAGTCGACACGCGGGACGTAATTCGTTTCCCCATTTTGCCGATTATCCTCTCCGGCGTTTTTGCCGCTGACGCCTGATTTGCAACGGCCTTGCCGCCGCGCGCTTGCAACTGGCGGATCGATGCAGCGCGACCGCTTCACGTTTACTCCAGCTTGACGATTCATCCAATGCGGATTGGTCAGGATAAAACAGGCGCCACAACATTTTCTTCTCGCCGGATTATCGGACTTTTGCAGCGCAACCTGCGTTAAACTTCCACCGCCGATTCAAGCCCTCAACCCATGAACCCACCTGATAATGACATAAGCGCAACCGCCCCTCATGCGGCGCAAGCAGGAGGTCGGCATTCCCAGTTTCGCCTGTTGCGCGAACGCCGTTTCGGCCCCCTGTTCGTCACCCAGTTCTGCGGCGCATTCAATGACAACATTTTCAAAAACGCGCTGATCGTCCTGCTGGCCTTCCACGCGGCGGCCTGGACGAGTATGCGGGCGGAGGTGCTGACCAATCTTGCGACGGCGCTGTTTATCCTGCCCTTTTTCCTGTTTTCCGCCACCGCCGGAAATCTTGCCGACAAATATGACAAAGCCTGGCTTGCCCGCCTGACCAAGATTCTGGAAATCGTCATCATCCTGATTGCGGCGCTGGGCTTTTTTCTGGAAAACCTGACCCTCCTGTTGACCGCCCTCTTTTTGCTCGGTCTGCAATCCACCTTTTTCGGCCCGTTGAAATACGCCATCCTGCCGCAGCATCTCAAAGCGGACGAACTGGTCGGCGGCAACGCGCTGGTGGAAGCAGGAACCTTTATCTCCATCCTGCTCGGCACATTGATCGGCAGCCTGCTCGCGGGCTTGCCCAGCGGCGGCACGGCCTGGATCAGCGGCGTGAGTTTTATCGTCGCGCTGACAGGCTACCTCGCCAGTTGCCGCATTCCGCCCGCCCCCGCGCCCGCGCCGGAACTCGTCATCCGGCTCAACCTTTTCAGCGAAACCTGGCGTTGCATCCAGTTCGCGCGTGTAAACCGCTCCGTTTTTCTCTCCATCCTCGGCATTTCCTGGTTCTGGCTCTATGGCTCCATTTTTCTGGCGCAATTTCCCGTCTATACCAAAAATGTGCTGGCGGGCGACAGCGGCATGGTGGCGCTGCTGCTGGCGGTATTTTCCGTCGGCATCGGCGGTGGTTCGCTCCTGTGCGAAAAACTTTCCCGACACCAACTGGAACCCGGCCTTGTCCCCTTCGGCGCGCTCGGCTTGACCCTCTTCGGCCTCGATCTCGCCTGGGCCTCGCCCGTCGCGGCTGCCGCTGTCGCCCCGCTCCCCCTGATCGAACTAATCGCCCGCCCCAATACCTGGCGGCTGCTCGTCGACCTGCTGCTCCTGGGCGCGTGTGGCGGCATTTATTGCGTGCCGCTGTACGCGCTGGTGCAGCAGCGCAGCGATGTCGCCTGTCGCGCCCGCGTCATCGCCGCCAACAACATCCTGAATTCGCTGTTCATGGTCATCGGCGCGCTCTTTGCCGCGCTCCTGTTAAAGCGCGGCTACAGCTTCGCCACCCTGTTCGCCATTACCGCCAGCGTGAACGCGCTGGTCGCCCTCTATATTTTCAGCCTTGTGCCGGAATTCGTACTGCGGGCGATCAGAAGATTGAAACGATCAGAAGACTGAGGGCGGCAGGTTCAGCTTTGCATCGCGTCCCAGCGTACAGCAAACGCCCCGATTAAACCTGCAATCAAACTCATCCACGTGTCCATAATTTCTCCTGAGACTTGGCAGATTCAAAAAGATTGACTGATTTTGCGAAAAGGGGCGGCGCCTCACGACGCCGCCCCTTTTCAATCCACCTTTTCTTCCTTACAGCATCAGCGGCACAATCAACAGGGCAACAATGTTGATGATCTTGATCAGCGGATTGACCGCAGGACCGGCGGTGTCTTTGTAGGGATCGCCTACGGTGTCGCCGGTGACGGCGGCTTTGTGGGCGTCGGAGCCTTTGCCGCCGAAGTGACCGTCTTCGATGTATTTCTTGGCGTTATCCCAGGCGCCGCCGCCGGTGGTCATGGAAATGGCGACGAACAACCCCGTCACAATCGCGCCGACCAGCACACCACCCAAAGCAATGGGGCCGAGCAGCAGACCGACGATGATCGGCACCAGTACGGGCAATAGCGAAGGCACAATCATTTCCTTGATGGCCGCTTGGGTGAGCATTCCCACAGCGCGGGAATAATCGGGCTTGGCGGCGCCTTCCATGATGCCTTTGACTTCGCGGAACTGGCGGCGCACTTCTTCCACCACGGAACCGGCGGCGCGACCGACAGCTTCCATCGCCATCGCGGCGAACAGGTAGGGAACCAGCCCGCCGATGAACAGACCGATGATGACCATGTGGTTGGAGAGATCGAAGCTGAACACCTGACCGCTGGCGCTTTCCAGCGCGTGCGTGTAGTCAGCGAACAGCACCAGCGCGGCAAGACCGGCGGAACCGATGGCGTAGCCTTTGGTGACGGCTTTGGTGGTGTTGCCCACGGCGTCCAGCGGGTCGGTCACGGCGCGCACGGAATCCGGCAATTCCGCCATTTCGGCGATACCACCGGCGTTGTCGGTGATGGGGCCGTAGGCATCCAGCGCAACGACGATGCCGGTCATGGAGAGCATGGCGGTGGCGGCGATGGCGATGCCGTACAGACCTGCCAGCGTGTAGGCAACGCCGATGGCGGCGCTGACCGCTAGCACCGGCCCTGCCGTGGCTTTCATGGAAACGCCCAGACCGGCGATGATGTTGGTGGCGTGTCCGGTTTGCGAGGCGGCGGCGACATGCTGCACCGGCGCGTATTCGGCGCCGGTGTAATACTCGGTAATCCAGACCAGCAGGGCGGTCAAGACCAGACCGACGACGGCGGAGCCGAAAATGGAACCGGAAGTAATCAGCCCGTTCGGCGTTTCAATGCCCGCGCCCAACATCCAGTTGGTGACTGGATAAAAAGCGACGATGGCGAGCACACCGGCGACGGCGAGGCCGCGATAGAGGGCGTTCATGATCTTGCCGCCTTCAAAGGCTTTGACGAAGAAGCAGCCGATAACGGAAGCGATGATGGAAACGCCGCCCAAGACCAGCGGGTAAACCACTAAAGCGTCGCTCGCGCCGGGCGTGGCTTTCAGCATCAGCGCGCCCAGCACCATCGTCGCCACTACGGTGACGGCGTAAGTTTCAAAGAGGTCAGCCGCCATACCGGCGCAGTCGCCCACGTTATCGCCGACGTTATCGGCAATCACCGCCGGATTGCGCGGGTCGTCTTCGGGAATGCCGGCTTCCACCTTGCCCACGAGGTCGGCGCCCACGTCCGCGCCCTTGGTGAAGATGCCGCCGCCCAGACGGGCGAAGATGGAAATCAGCGAGCCGCCGAACGCCAGGCCGACCAGCGGTTCGACCAGCTGATGAATTTCTGCTTCTGGCGCGAGATATTTCAGGATCGCGTAGTACCCGGCAACGCCCAGCAGCCCCAGACCGACGACCAGCATACCGGTGATGGCGCCACCGCGAAACGCCACGGCAAGCGCGGCAGCCAGACCTTGGCGGGCGGCTTCGGCGGTACGCACGTTGGCGCGCACGGAAACATTCATGCCGATATAGCCGGTCGCGCCGGAGAGTAACGCGCCGACCAGAAACCCGATGGCGGTCAGCCAGTTCAGGGCGAAGCCCAGAAGCAGGAACAACACCACGCCCACGGCGGCAATGGTGGAATACTGCTTGTTCAGGTAGGCGGAAGCGCCCTGTTGAATGGCGCGGGCGATTTCCTGCATACGCTCGTTGCCTGCGGGCAGGGACAAAATCCATTTACTGGAAATCGCGCCGTAGAGCACTGCGACAAGCGCGCAGATCAGCGCCAGGATTAAACCGGAAGACATCAGCTACTCTCCTCTAAAACAAACCACAGCGAATTCACCCGACCCCGGGTGGGCTGTGATTGGGAAAAACGGTTCAACGCGCTCCAACGCCGCGCACGCCCTCTCCGCGCGGCGCGCCGAAGGGAGAGACTTATCATGCTTCAACCTCAAACGCCGCCAGTTTTTTGGCAACGGCAATATTCTTCAAGCGCACGTAATCGGGCAAGCCGCGCACGAAGGGCGGGATGGCTTCACCTTCGATCAGGGGCGAGAGATAACGGCGGCAGGCGTCGGTAATGTGAAAACCGTCCGGCGAGATAAATTCGAGCGGCATTTTCTTTTCCACATTGGCGACATTTTTCAGGTCGGCGACGGCGATTTCCCAGGCATAGGGCGCGTCGGAGGTGCGGCGAATGGCGGGCATGGTCGCGTTTTTCCCTGCCAACACCTGCTCCACGGCGGCAACGCCCACGGCGTAGGCCTGCTCCACATCGACGCTTGCTGCGATGTGGCGCGCCGAGCGTTGCAGGTAATCCGCCAACGCCCAATGGTATTTGTGACCGAGCTTGTCCTTGATGAGCTGCGCCACCGCTTGCCCAACGCCGCCCAACTGGGCGTGTCCGAAGGCGTCTTTCACGCCCATGTCGGCGATGAGTTTGCCATCGGCATCACGCAAGCCTTCCGACACGGCGGCGGTGCAGTAACCGTAACGCTCGACGCATTCTTTGACCCGCGCCAGAAAAGCGTCCGGTGTAAAGGGAATTTCCGGGAACAGCAGGAGGTGCGGCGCTTCGCCTTCGGCTTCGCTCGCCAGACCGCAAGCCGCCGTAATCCATCCGGCATGACGCCCCATGACTTCGAGCACGAAAATTTTCGTTGAGGTGCGCGCCATCGAGGCCACATCAAACCCGGCCTCGCGCATGGAAGTCGCCACATATTTGGCGACCGAACCGAAGCCGGGGCAGTTGTCGGTTCCCGCCAGATCGTTATCCACGGTCTTGGGAATGCCGACGCAGATGAGCGGAAAATCCAGGCGCGTCGCCAGTTGCGACACTTTCCAGGCGGTGTCCATGGAATCGTTGCCGCCGTTGTAAAAAAAGTAGCCGATGTCATGGGCGCGGAAAACTTCGATCAGGCGCTCGTACTGCGCACGGTGTTCATCGGGTGATTTCAGCTTGTAGCGGCAGGAGCCGAACGCCCCGCCCGGCGTGTGCCTCAAACGCGCAATATCGGCGGCGGATTCCAGCGAGGTATCGATCAGGTCTTCGGTCAACGCGCCGATGATACCGTCGCGTCCGGCGTAAAGTTTGCCGATTTGGTCGGGATGCGCGCGCGCGGTCTCGATCACGCCGCAGGCGGAAGCGTTGATGACGGCAGTCACGCCGCCGGATTGGGCATAAAAGGCGTTTTTCGGCATGATGCTTATTGCAAGGCCGCAAAAACACGCGCGGTAATTGTTTCCACGCTACCGACCCCATTGATTTTCTTCACTGCGGGCGCATGGGCATGTTGCAGGCGGGTGTAAAAATCCACCAGTGGTCGGGTTTGTTCGTGATAGACGGCAAGACGTTTTCTGACGGTTTCTTCCTTGTCATCGTCGCGCTGCGCCAGGTCTTCGCCGGTCACGTCATCTTTGTCCGCCACTTTGGGCGGATTGAAGCGGACATGGTAAGTGCGCCCCGATGGCAGATGCACGCGGCGTCCCGCCATGCGCTCGATGATGTCGGCGTCCGGCGTCTCGACTTCCAGCACAAAGTCCAGCGCCACGCCCGCCGCCAGCAACGCCTCGGCCTGAGGAATGGTGCGCGGGAAACCGTCGAACAGGTAGCCGTTTTTGCAATCCGCTTCTTTGAGGCGTTCCTTGACCATGCCGATAATCACGTTATCCGGCGCCAGCCCGCCCGCGTCCATGAATTTTTTGGCTTCCCGCCCCAGAAGCGTCCCCGCCTTGACCTGGGCGCGCAGCATGTCGCCGGTGGAAATCTGGGGAATGCCATGTTTTTCAGTAATGAATCTGGCCTGGGTGCCCTTGCCAGCTCCCGGCGCGCCAAGAAGAATCAGTCGCATGATGTTTCCTGTTACGGTTTATGTTGCAACGCAAACGGCGGAAATTACGCGCAAACGCGGCAGAGGTCAAATTTTGTCCTGATGCGATGCCCGTAAATGACGACTGCGGGCAACGACGCAGGCGGCGGCTTTGGCGTCATCGCAGGTGATTTGCAATGAGAACACATTCATGTGATTGCCCGGCGTCAACAAGCGATTTCCTGCGCCCTGCCCTCTGGATGCTAAGATCGGGGCAGCCAAGCGAAGGGAAAAAAATGCGAATAAAGAAAGCGTGGGCGGGAGACAGACTGGCGGAGAGGGCGGGATTCGAACCCGCGTGCCGGTTTTACCCGACCATCCGATTTCGAGTCGGCGCCGTTATGGCCACTTCGGTACCTCTCCAGAGGGGGCGGATAATACCAGAAGACAGGAAAAGAAAAGGTATTCGTGGAAGGCTGGCGTGGCTTCTGTTGCCCTTTCTGCTTGTCCTGTCCGCCTGCTCGAATCGGCCCCTGCCCTTTCCGGAAGCGGAGCAGGAACTCATCGTGCTCACCCACGCCGGGCCGCTGACCTACGACACGGAAGGCGGAATGTCCATCGGGTTCGAGCATGATCTGGTGCAAATGTTCGCCACCAAACTGGGCGTTCCCGTGCGTTTCGTGGTCGTTCCCCGGCATGAAATACACGAACGCCTGATGCGGCGCGAAGCGCACATGGCGGCGGGCTGGTTTTCGCCCACGTCCAGCAAGTCTTTTGCATTCAGCGATCCTTTTCTCTCCACGCCCGACGTGCTGGTGCGCCACGAAGACGCCCTGCCCCTCCGCAATCTGGAACAGTTGCGGGGACAAACCGTCGTCGCCCAGAGTAACCGCCAGTATCGCGCCTTGCGTGAATTGCAAAAGCAGGCGCCCAACCTGACGATACGCGAATCGCGCGCCGATACGCCGCTGGACTTGCTGGCGGATGTCGCCAGCCGCAAGGTGGAAATCGCGCTGGTCGATCAGGCGATCGCCAGCATCGGACAAAACTATTACCCGACGCTACAGACCGGACTGGAAGTGGGCGAAGCGCAGCCCATCGCCTGGATGTTCCCTGCCGATGGCGATGCCCGCCTGTATGAGCAGGCGCAGGCTTTCATCGCCGGAATACGGGACAGCCGCGCCCTGACGGCGCTGAACGACCGCTATCTGGGACATCTGGAACGTCTGCGTCCCATGGATGTGGTGATTTTTATCGAACGCATCGAAAGTCTCCTGCCCAGATACCGCGAACTGTTCTTGCAGGCGCAACAGGAAACCGGCCTCGACTGGCGTCTGCTGGCGGCGCTTTCCTATCAGGAATCGCACTGGAATCCGCTTAACACCAGTCCCACCGGGGTGCGCGGCATCATGATGCTGACAGAAGACACCGCCGACCGCATGGGCGTTTCCAATCGTCTCGATCCCAATGAAAGCATCATCGCCGGAGCGCGCTACCTGAATATCCTGAAAAGCTATATCCCCCAAAGCACACTGGAGCCGGATCGCACCTGGCAGGCGCTGGCGGCCTACAACATCGGCCCCGGTCACTTCAACGCCGCCCGCCGTCTGGCCGGACGCAAGGGCGTCGATGGCGATTCCTGGTTCGAGATGAAAAAAATCCTGCCCCTGCTGGCGCGTCCGGAGTATTACGCCAACCTCAAATCCGGTCGCGCGCGCGGCGGCGAAGCCGTGATTCTGGTGGAAAACGTGCGCCTCTTTTACGACATCCTGCTGCGCCATCAACCGGGATCAGCGTTCGGGAATCAGGAATCAGGGATCAGTAAAAGTTAGATGTTTAGTCCTACGCTCGCTGGCGGGTAAAAAATCCTCATGGCGCGCCGTGGGTTTTGGCGAGTTGCTGGAATTCCTCTTCGGTGAGTTCGGGGCGGCCACGAGTGAGGGCGCGGGCGGCCTGCGCGAAGGGGGTGTTCGAGCGTTGCAGGGGAGAGCGGTAGCCGCGCAGCGAGACGGAGCCTCCCGCCGGGCCGACGTAGCTCAGGTCGTTGAGGTCGGTGTATTGGTCTCCCTGCGCAATCAGGCTGCCCACCGTGACCGTCAGCGGATCGCCGACCTGCGTGAGGTTGCTGGCGTTGTATATCCGGATGTCGTTACCGCGCGTGTACCACAGGCGGTCGTTGTCGGGCGTGTATTGCGCCGACCAGAAAGAGCCGGCGACAGCGGCGCCCGAAGAGAAGTCGTCGATGTTCGTGAGCGTCGAGAAATCCGTGGTCGAGAACAGTTTGCCGCGCAGGTTCCAGTTGCTGTCGTAGGCTCCGGCGAGGATGTACGCGACCGAACCCTTGAACGAAATATCGCGGAACTCGTAGGGGAAAGCGGGGGGCGTTCCGCCTTTCGGGCTGGCGGACATGACGTTGGTCACGGTGGTGAGGCTGGCGTTGATTTTTTGCAGGCGCGAATTCTCGTTGTAATCGCCCTGCGTCTGTTTGCCGCCGATGGCGGCAACGTAGAGGTCCGTGCCGTCGCTCGCCACCGCGAAGGCATTTTTCGCAAGAGTGCCGTTGCTCGCAGAGACGCTGATTGTTCTGCCTGTACCGCTGCCCGCGATGGCGAAGCGCACGAGCAGGCTGTTGGCGTAGTTGCTCCAAGTGCTGTCGGGGAAGGCAAAGAGACCGTAGAGCGTCCCATTGAGGACGATCAGCGCCTGACCGCACGCCTGAGAGCCGGGAGGAATCAGCGAAGGGGTTACGCTGGCAAGGGAAAAGGAAACCCCAGTCGCGGCGTAGGGCGCGGTTGCGCTGATCTCGATCACCTTCGCGTTGTCGTAGTCAATCGCGTAGAGGTAATTGCCAAGCCGGACGAGCGTGTAGAGATTGTCTTCCGGCCAGGTTTGCGCGCTGCCAACTTGCTGTCCGTTAGTTGCATCGTGGATGAATACCGACTGTGACTGACCCGCCACACGGTCGGTGACGGCAATGCGCAGATTGTTGCCAGTGTCGATGAACCCTTTGACCTTCGGATCGCCGTTCAGTCCGATTTTCATGCCGGGATTCGGCAATACGGAGACGCCCGCGTCCACGATGCGTCCGGCCATGCCGTAGCCGGCGCCTGTCGCGTCGTACCAATAGACGGTGTAGGCGGAAGTGGTGATAGCCATGATGTTGCTCCTTTCAAAAAGAAAAAACGAGGCGCTTCCATTTCGCTTTCGCCCGGCCGGAAGCCAGCTTGCCGGTTTTCATCAGAACGTCCAGTTCAGCGTGGCGTAAAAGGTGCGCCCCGCCCTGGGATATTGGACATTCCGCTTGAAATCGTACTCTTCATTGAATTTGAGGTAGTCGACGCCATTCTGAGGCGCTCCAAACGACGCCATAAAGCAGTCGATCATATTTTGGTTCCAACCCCAACTCCCCCATACTTCATCGGAAACAAGCGTCCCGTCAGCCAGTCTGCACCTGCCGTAGGAGTATTTGAACTTTGCGTAGCTCCCGCCCATCGTCTGTTTCGGGCCGCGGTTGAAAACGTCGTTGACCCCGAAGGAGAGGCGCAGGCCCTTGTCCGGGCCGCTCTTTGCGAGACGCCAGCTTCCGCCCAGGTTGACGGTGGTCAGCGGGTTTTCCCAAGCGTCGTTTTCACGATAGACGCGCCCGACGTGGTTGGCTTCGACAAAGGTGGTCAGGTCGTTGTTGAAAAAGCGCAGGTTGAGGCGGATATTGGCGACGATGTCCGGGATATTGGGCGCCTTGATGGTCTGGCCGGGAAAGCGTTTTTCCGGGGTGTTGCTGCTGGCGGGGAAGCCCCAATAGCTCCAGTCGCCGGTGAAGTGCGCGTTCTGTTTGGTGACGGCGAACTGGAGATCGGCGCGGCGGCCGAAGGCGAGCGTGCCTTCGAGTTCCAGTCCGCGATGCGTGGCGGGGCCGCCATTCTTGTAGGTAGCGGCGAACGGCGTCGAATAGAGCACGAGGGAATGTTTCGTGTCGCGCTGGAACCAGGTGAGGCGGAAATCGCCGGAGAGCTTTTCGGTAAGGCGCCCGCGCCAGCCGAAACCGGCGTCCACGGTGCGCCCCTCTTCCGGGTAGAGGGTAACGGCCTTGCCGTTGCTGTCGTACATCCTCGTCAAGCCGAAGCCGTTGCCGTACATCTCATAAAAATTCGGGTAGCGGATGTAGCTTCCCTTGCTGCCGTAAACCTGCCAGCCGTTGTCGAATTCCTTTTTCAGCGCCAGGCTGCCGGTGGTCTTCCAGCCGATGTCGCCATTGGTGCGCAGGCGGTCAAAGCGGAGGCTGCCGAGCGTCGGGCCGGAAAGTTTTTCGGCGCGGACGAGCGGGGTGATTTGCAGGTTGCCGAGCGGCGCGATGGTGATCGTATCCTGCATCTGGATGTCGCTTTTTTCGCGGCGGAGCCGGTTCAAAAAGTCGGAGGCGGGTGGCGAAAAACTCAGTTCGCCCTCCATCTTTTCGTGATGCCAGGCGGCGTGCAATTCGGCCCGATGCGTGAAAGCGCCATTTTCGTTGAAGTGGTAGGCGAGGTCGCCGGAGACGCCCTTGCGCGTAATGAGATAGGAACTCCAAGCGCCGCCCATGAAACTCGAACTGGAGGGCGGCTGATATTTGCGGAAGTTGCTGAAATACTGGTCGTTTTGCAGCCAAGTGAGGTTGATGGCGGCGTCGAGATTCCCGAAACTCTCGCGCCAGCCGAGGAGCGCCTCGCGCTTCCGGAGCATCTGGGCGCTCTCCTTGTTGTACGTGGAGGGCGTCCACCCCGGCAAATCCTGATGGTGTTCTGCATAACGTTCAACGTGGGAAACAGCGTCCGGCAACAGGCGGGCGAGTACGGTCTGCGCGAACTTGACGACGCAGTTCCGGTTCTCCCACTTGAGGAGCGCGTTCTTCCGGTCGATGCTGTTGGATTGCCGCGTGCGCTTGACGGGATACATCCTGCCGTTTATGTCATAGGAATAACAGTGGTTATTGCCCTGTGTATAACAAGTTTTCCCGTCGCCGAAGACGAGGCTGTCTAGGTCGTGTTCACACTACCGCCGAAGTATGGTATGCTTGAGGTATGGAACTTACCGAAGCACAATACCGCCTGATAGAAGACTGCCTGCCGCGCCAACGCGGCAACGTCAGCTTGT
>JAIRZG010000110.1 GCA_031267345.1 Zoogloeaceae bacterium | reverse complement strand
AAATGGTCAGTGTTATTGTCAACTCGCCGAAACGAGATCCCCGAAGGGCAAAGGCCGGGCGTTCAGCGCACCCGTGGTCTCGAATGAGACATCCGCCTTGCTTCCTGTGGGAAGTCCGGGCGGAGGAATTGCAGAGACAACAGCGATGGATAGGGATACCTCCTGTGAATGGGAATGGGTGCTTGCGGCAGGCCAGAGAAACGCCGGATTGGACGTGCTGACCGGAAGAACACGGTCTGGGACGAAGAAGGCTCTGCCCGTGGGTAGGGCGACACGCCAAAACGAGCCTTGGGCGTGTCTGGGTGGTTCCGTCCGGTGAACCGGATCAGCGTTTCCAGGAACCCGCGCTGTGGGACAACCGGATGGGTACGGCGGGGAAAGCAGGATGCTGTTTCCTGTGGCGCTTTTCTGCCCTGCGCCAGAATTCCGGTGTCTATGTCCACCGGAAGGCTGTTGCAAAACCAGTATGCCAAGGCATCATCACGCGCGCCGCAAGCAATGGGATATTGCGCGCCCCTCCATTGTTGCGGCAGCTCGCCGTGCCGTCACTGCGGCGGACAGTGACGGCACGCAGGCAGCTGGAACCGCCACAGGACAATGTCGATCAGTCCGGCCCATCGCGTCATCGGCCTGTTGCCATGATCGGCGTCAGGAACACCGCCAGCGGGCGCAATTGACCCGTCGAAGACATGGCCTGCGTCACGGCACGGACGATCGGCGTTTGGGGAGGCTTTGCCTGGGATGGTTTCGTTGCGTGACCCGGCGCCGCACTCGCCATACCCTGCAACATCGCCTTCATGCGCTGGAGATAGGCCAAGGCCACTTCCCTAGAAGCGGGTTGGTGCGCTGTTTCAGTGACAGGTGGCACGGATGTCGATGACGGCTTGGGCGTTTCCCGTGGCGCTTCCCGGACTTTTGCCGCAGGCCCTGTGTTCTTGCGCGTGGCTCACAAGCGGAACGTACCCTGAAGGGCCTTGCGGATCAAACCGAACAGATAGGCGGCGGCATCGCGCACCGCGTACCTGCCGCGCAACGAACGCTCCATTCTGCCAGCACGTCCTGACGTTGTTCCACAGACAGTTCCTGCAAGCGGCCCGACAGGCAATCCTGTTGATCGGCGGCCAGCCGCCTGAAACGCGCCAGCGCTTCCTGCTCCAGCGTTTCCGTTTGTGGCGTGCGGTACGTAGGTGCTTTTTATACTTTTTGTTTTGTACTGTACGTACTGTTGCAGGAATTTTTGGGGGGGCTTCGGAAAAGCAGGGGCAGGAGAGGAAATGTGTGGGTCGGATTCATCACCCCGCGAAACGCCTCCGCCATCGGAACCATCCCCCGAAGAATGGGCTTGTTGGTGCAGTCGTTTGACCTCTTCTTGCAGGGCGAGCGGAAGTTGGGCCAACTCGTCGGGATGACGCATGGCCTGATCCAGAATGTCCCGCGCCAATTGTCGGACGGTCACGTGCGCATGTTCCAGACCCCGTTCGAGCAAGGGCAGGTAGTCTTCATTGCCCAGGCACGCCGCGGCAAAGGACAAAGGTTCGGTACGCACAGTGTAGGAAGCGGCGAGCGAGAAACCGGTACGCGGATGGCGGCGATAGCCGATCTGGTCAATCCAGGTGGAGAGACGCAGACACAACACGGTGCGCGACACAGTAGCCTGGGCGGCCTTTTGCGAACCCGGCGCGCACAGCAGGGCAGCACGCAGCGATTCGTGGCTGACCGTGGCGACGCCATGACTATCCGCCAGCGAACGAAACACCATCCAGGCGTTGCGTTCCACGGGTTTTAGACGCGTGTCGAACAGCAAGGCTTGCGGGACAAACAAGTCGGCAGCCTGGGGAACGGGTGGTGCAGATGGAAATACAGGATGGGACATGACGAAACTCCAGAAAGAATCGGTACGAAGACCGAAGGAAGTGTCATGTCACCAAAATATGAATTTCAGAACGACAAAGAATAGGAACTGCATCACTACCGGTTTCTTTAGCGAATTTTGAAGGAGTGTCTGCGACAAATCGTCCGACAACCAGCTTTGGCACACGAGTTCATCACTTTGGGATACACTGTCCTCACTCGCAGGAAGGTGATGGATTCAGACGGACGACAGGCAAGAGACCCGCTTGCCAACGAGCAAGAAAAAGTCCACGATTGAGTCCGTTCCCAATGCGGGAATAACGTAACCCTCTTTTTTAATCAAAGAGTTACGGCCTGGATAAGGGTTGGACGCGGCAACCCCGCTACATCCTGCTTTGAGGTTGGCGCCGGGTCGACGCCCGACGCGCGTGGCGTCATAATGTGTTCTATACTGTTCGACGATTCATCCCTTAACGATTTGGCGGCGTTGCGTTGTTTCATGAATGTCGCTGAACAAACATGGTGGAGGCAAATATGCCTGTCTCACGGCGTGATTTTCTGGCGGGAAGCACCCTTGCGATTATGTGTGTCGGCGGTCTTGGCAGTGCTTGCGCATCGCCAGAGGAGCCAGTAAAAGAGAAGGCGAAGGTCTTTTTCACCAGGGATTTGAGTCCCGAAGGGCTGACCAGACTCTACGCCCGGATCAATCAGGGTTTGAGCGGGAAAATCGCCATCAAACTGCACACGGGCGAACCCAACGGGCCGAACATCATCCCCAGGGAGTGGGTCCAGGCGTTCATGTCCGGCGTGCCCGACAGCACGATCGTCGAATGTAACGTGCTCTACGGCAGTCCCAGGCAGAATACGGAGGGACACCGACAGGTTCTGGAGACGAACGGCTGGACTTTCTCTCCGGTGGACATCATGGATGCCGACGGCGACGCGAACCTGCCCATCGCTGGTGGAAAGTGGCTCAAGGAACTATCCGTGGGGAAGAATATCCTCAACTATGAATCCATGCTCGTTCTCACGCATTTCAAGGGTCACGCAATGGGGGGATTTGGCGGATCGCTCAAAAATATCGCCATCGGCTGCGCTTCCGGCAAGGCAGGCAAGCGGCAATTGCACCAGGAAGGCGACAATCTCTGGGCGGATGGCCCCAATTTCATGGAGCGCATGGTCGAAGGCGGAAAAGCGATTGCCGACCACTTCGGATCGCGCATTGCCTACATCAATGTACTCCGCAACATGTCGGTGGACTGCGACTGCGCGGGAACGGCAGCGGCTCCTCCCACGACGCCTGATTTGGGCATATTGGCCTCGACGGATATTCTCGCCGTAGACCAGGCTTCGGTCGACCTGATCTACGCGTTGCCGCCGGAACACCGACACGATCTCGTGGAACGTATTGAGAGCCGTAGCGGTCTGCGTCAGCTCACCTACATGAAGGAATTGGGCCTGGGCAACGATCAATACGAATTGATTACGCTCTGAACGCGAATCGCAGCGCCCCGTAGGGGCGGGTTTCAAACCCGCCCCAGGGATTCATTCATGCTCCCCGTGCGATAACCCAGCAAATCCAGAGACACATAGGTAAACCCGTACTCCTTCAACGCCTTGTAAACGCTTTCCCGATTCGCCGCCGCCATCAATCGCTCCATCCCCTCGCCGTCGGTCTCGATGCGCGCCAGCGTACCGTGCAGGCGCACGCGCACCTGCTTCAGTCCCAGGTCCAGCAAAAACTGTTCGGCGTGGTCTATCATTTTGAGGCGCGAGATGTCGATTTTTTCGCCATAGGGAATGCGGCTGGCGAGGCAGGCGAAGGAGGGTTTTTCCCAAGCAGCAAGCCCCAATTCTTTCGAGAGTTGCCGGATTTCCGCCTTGTTCAGCCCGGCGTGACGCAGCGGGCTTTTGACCTGAAGTTCTTCTATGGCGCGCAAGCCCGGTCGATAGTCGCCCATGTCGTCCATGTTGGAGCCTTCCACGACGTGCCTGACGCCTTCCACGCGGGCGACTTCCTTGAGCTGCGTCATCAACTCCGTCTTGCACAAATAACAGCGATTGACCGGATTGCCCGAAAAACCGGCTATATCCAGTTCCCCGGAGTCCACCAGCACATGCCGGATGCCCTCCTGCCTGCAAAACGCAACGGCCTCGTCCAGTTCGCGTCGCGGGAAGGAATGCGAACGCGCCGTGACGGCAAGCGCCTTGTCTCCCAGTACGTCATGCGCCATCTTGAGCAGGAAGGTGGAATCCACGCCGCCGGAAAAGGCGACGGCGACACTCTCCAGTTCTGCGAGATACGCCGCGAGCGATCGCTTTTTTTCTTCCAGATTGGGCATGGGCTAATTCTCTTGCAAAATGTCGTCCACAGCTTTCATAAAGGAGATTCCGTTTTTTTCCGCCAATGCCGCAATGTCCTCGTATTCCGGTTTGGATTTGGCAACGCCATAGCCCTCGCCGCGCTTGATGCGGACGCTGCCGAGGCGCGTTTGTTTTTCGGCGACTGCGCGGGCGAGAAGGTAACGGTCGCACAAGGTTTTGCGGACGCCGAAGCTGGTCGTGTGCGCGAGCATCAGGGCGGCGAAGCGTTCAGCCTCGGCGGGAGCGCACAGACAGGTGAGCAGCACGCCGGGGCGACCTTTCTTCATCTGCGCGGGCACCGTGAAAACATCCAACGCGCCTGCTGCGAGCAGCCTTTGCGCGGCATGAGCGATGGCCTCTCCGGTCATGTCGTCCAGATTGCAGCAAAGCTCCGCCACGGTATCGTTGGTCCGGGTTGCGTCGGCATCGGCGCTTTCGCCAAAAAACGCGCGTACACAACTCAAAACGGCGGGAAAATCCTTCGCGCCCATGCCGTAGCCGACCTTTGCCACCCGCATCGGCGGCATGGCGCGGAAGGTCTCGACGAAATGCCGCAGCAGGGCGGCTCCGGTGGGCGTGCACAATTCTTCCTTGATCGAACTGCCGTAACAGGGAATCCCGTGCAGCAGCCGAGCCGTCGCTGGCGCGGGCACGGGCAGAACACCGTGGGCGGCGCGCGCCTGTCCATCGCCGACATGGATTGCGGATGCCACGATACGCTCCGGCGCGAGCAACTCAAGCAGCATTGAGACGCCGACAATATCGATCACGGCGTCCAACTGTCCGACTTCATGGAAATGAATTTGCTCAACCGGACAGCCATGCACGGCAGATTCCGCCTCGGCGATCAACCGATATACTTGAGCGGCATGTTCGCGCACCAAAATCGAGACGGGCAGACTGGCGAGCAGGGATTCGATTTCAGCAAAGCCGGTTGCCGGAGTGTGGCGCGCGTGGTGAGGATGGGCGAAGGCGCCTTGATGTTCATGCTCCTCTCGACCGCTGATTTGCACGGCAATCCGCGTGCCGATGATCCCGCAGCGCGCCGTTTGGCTGGCGGAAACCCGCGTCTTCGGCAATCCGAGCGCGTTAATCTGCTGAAGAAACGATTCCTGCGCGTCGTCTTCCAGCAGTTCATAGAGCGCCGCCATCAGCATATCGCCTGCCGCGCCCATTTTGCATTCCAGATACAGCGTGTTCACGATTTAAGCGCTCTTCATTTGATTGATCCGGCTCGCCAGCACCGCCGCGCCGTAACCGTTGTCGATATTCACCACCGCCACCCCGCTGGCGCAGGAATTCAGCATCGCCAGGAGCGCGGTGATGCCGCC
>JAIRZG010000082.1 GCA_031267345.1 Zoogloeaceae bacterium | reverse complement strand
GAGGATGATTTGGTCGCCCTCTTGCAGGGGGGAAGACGCGCCGTTGATGCCGACGTTCACTGTGGAAGAGCGGCTTGCGCCGTCCGTCAGATCCGCCGTGCCGGTCACGGTGAGCAGGGTGGAACCCGCCGTAAACGTAGTAGTGGGCAGGTAGAAGTTCAGATATTCAAAACCTCCCAGGCGCGCTACCGTCAGGCCGGGGGTTTTCAGGTTCAGGGTGTTGTCGGTGAAGACATCACTACAAGAAGACGAGCAATAACCGCCGAAGACATCGCCCGAAACCGAGCCGCCGCTGATCGTCACGGTATTGCCGGTCGCGGCGTCGGAGATGGAACGACCGCCGAAGACATTGCCCGTAACCGTGCCGCCGCTGATCGTCACGGTATTGCCGGTCGCGGAGTCGGAGTCGGAGTAGCCGCCGTAGACACTCCCCGAAACCGAGCCGCCGCTGATCGTCATGGTATTGCCGGTCGCGGCGTCGGAGACGGAGCGGCCGCCGAAGACATCCCCCGAAACCAAGCCGCCGCTGATCGTCACGGTATTGCCGGTCGCGGAGTCGGAGTCGGAGTAGCCGCCGAAGACATTCTGCGAAACCGTGCCGCCGCTGATGGTCACGGTATTGCCGGTCACGGCGCCGGTGGCGGAGTAGCCGCCGAAGACATGCTGCGAAACCGATCCGCCGCTGATGGTCACGGTATTGTCGGCTGCGGCGCCGGTGGTGGAGCGGCCGCCGATGACATTGCTCGAAACCGTGCCGTTGCCTTCGAGCGTAACGGCGTTTCCGGTCGCGTCCTCGAAGGGGGTATCGGTATAAGCGCCGTAGGCGTCTTTGGTTCCGCTCACGTTACCGCCCGTCGTAATCAGCAGGAATTTTCCAGAGGGCGTTGCACCGTGATCGCTTCCGTCCAAGGCGGTGCTGTTGCCGTAGACGTTGCCCGTCGTCGTCCCGCTGATGGTGATGTCCGGCGTCTGCCCGAAAACCGGCGCGGCTACGAGGAGCGCCAGAATGGCGAGCTTTTGTTTGCAGTTGTCATGCACGGTGGATGATTACGTCATTATTCAGAGCGGGTTTGCGGTTCATGATGCTTTCTTTGCGAAATGAGAAAACGGGAAGCGGCGATTATACATCCGAAATACGGGGAAATATCAAACCCCTCCGCCGTACTTCCTTTCCCCTTGTGGGAGAGGGCTGGGGAGAGGAGTAGGGTTTTGGGCGGGTCAAGGGGCGGTCGTTTCGCTGCGAACGACGGGCGCGAGAATCGCGCCCCTGCGGTGCCTGGCCTCTGATCTCTGAACGTTCCAACGCTTCCCTGCAAGGAGGGAGAGGGTTGATTTGCGGTGCTTCGCGCCGGATGCTTTTTCTCCCTCCCCTTCAAGGGGAGGGCCGGGGTGGGGATGGGGTTCAGGGGACAGACGGGCGTAGGGGCTTTCCTGCGTTTGCCCGCCGCGGGCGACCACAGGAAAGCCCCTACATTTCCGGCGATTGACGTTCAGACTTCTGGGCGTGGGGCGCGGATTCCAGGCCGTCAGCAACGGCCAGCGCGGTTGGCGGGGGAAAGTCTGCGTCGGTTCCGGCGACTGCCTTGCTTCGCGCCGTCGACCTTTGCGCCGTTTAACCGTAAAATCCTGCCATCTTTGCCCTGATTGGCTCCAACACATGAAAAAAATCACTTTGCTTGCCGCGTTCCTGTCGTGCGCCCTTGTCCTGTCTCCGTCCGTCCATGCCGGCGGATTCATGGCGGTCGAGCAGAACGCGAGCGGTCTGGGCGTCGCCTATGCGGGCGCGGCGGCCTCCGCCGACAATGCTGGCACGCTGTACTACAACCCGGCGGGGCTGACGCAGCTTCCCGGCGCGCAACTTTCCGTAGGGTTGGTGGGCGCGCAAAGCCGTTATGAATTCGATGATGACGGCAGCGTCGGCCTTGTCGGCGGCGAAGGCGGGCAGGCGGGGCAGTGGCGCGGTTTGCCGCATGTCTATGCGTCCTGGGCGGTGAATGCGGATTGGTCGCTGGGCTTGGGCGTTTCCTCGCCCTACAGCCTGGACACGGAATATGACGATGACTGGCTGGGACGCAACACGGGCGTGAGCGCGCGACTTTCTTCCCTCAATATCAATCCGGCGCTGGCGTATCGTATTTCTGACCGGGTGTCCGTGGGTCTGGGGTTGAATTACCAGCAAATCCGCTTGAAGACCGCCTTGAACGCGATGCGGGATTCCGATACGGATAGCGCCTGGGGCTGGAATGTCGGCGCGTTGTTTACGCTTTCGCCGGAAATGCGTCTGGGCCTGGCCTACCGTTCCGGAATGGACTATCGGCTGGACGCGAACGCCAGCGCCTTGCAAGCCTTTCCGGGCGTGGATGGGCGCGGTCGCTTCAAGACGCCGGACGTGTTTTCGCTGTCGGTCTGGCAGCAGGTTTCGGAGCGTTGGGAAGCGATGGGCGATATTTCCTGGGCCAACTGGGATCGCGTAGAGGGTTATGATCATGACAGTTGGCGGCTTTCCTGGGGCGCGGCGTATACCTATAACGAGCATTGGAAATCGAAATTCGGCATTGCCTATGACCGTTCGCCGATACGCACGGCGGAGCGCGGCGTCCTGTTGGCGGACGCGCATCGCCTCTGGCTGGCGATAGGCGGACAATACCGTTTTGGCAAATACGCCACGCTGGATTTCGGCTATGCCTACCAACGCGCCAGGGAAGCGCGGCTTGATCAGGCGCAGGGCGCGGGATTGCGGCTCAAAGGCAATTACGACGCCAGCGGTCATGTCATCGGCGTACAGTACAACCAGGGGTTTTGAGGACGGCACGGGCGGGAGGCGGCGGCGCGATGGCAAATCTGCTGGGTTGGCGGGAGATCCTGCTTACCCTGATCCTGTTGATTGTCGCCTACATGCTCTGGTTGATCTGGCGTATGCGCCGCATCAGTCGTCTGGCGGCGCGCGCGCGGCTGGAGACGCCGCGCATGGAGCCGAAAACGCCGCCATTTACCGAACCTTCCGGCGCGGAACCTTCGTCCGGCAAACGCGCAGAGGAGCGTGAAGACATGCCCCCCATCTATGAACGTCCCCGCAATCGTCTGCCGCAATCGGCGTCGCCCAAAGCGTTTGAAACGCCGGATGTTTCGTTTGCCCAGCGGGCGTTCATGGCGGGCGTGGAGCGGGAGATGGCACAGTTGCGCGAGGAAATGGACGCCCTGCGCGGCGCGTTTGCCGCGTTGCGTAGCGACAATGAAAGTTGGCGCGACGCCATTGAGCAGGAGGCGCACAAGCTGCAAATGGCGCAAAATGCCGCGCCGCTCTATAACGACGCCATGCAGATGGCGTTGTTGGGGCATGACGCCGTCACTATTGCCGAGCGTTGCGGCATTGCCCGCGCCGAGGCGGATCTGGTGGTGGCGCTGATCAAACGTAAGGAAAAGTCATGAGCGACAACGATAGCGAAAACGATAACGACACCGATGGCGAAAACGACAGGGTATTTGTGAATACCGACGATGACGCAGAAAATGGCGCGGATGAACAGCGCGGCAAAATCGTCAAGCGCCTGATGCTGGCGGCGAGCATGGTGGCGGCGTTACTCCTGTTGCTGGCTTTCTTTGATTATCTTGCCCGTCCCGCCGAAGAAACGGAAGAACCGCCCTTTACCCAGCCCGTGCCCGTGCCGCCCAAACAACCGCAGCTCATCCAGCCGATCCCGTCGCCGGAAGAGATACCCGAAACGCCGCCGGAGCCGCCGCAAATCGAGACCACGCCTGAACCTCCGCCGACACCGCCCGTCGTTGCGCCCGTCGCGCCGCCGCCCGTGCCATCCTCGGTGATAAAAACCGTGCCGGAAGCGCCGTTACGCACCATAACGCCGTCTGCGCCGCCGCCGATTCCTTCGCCGCCCACGCCGGAATACGTTGCGCCATCATCGCCGGAGAACACGCCCGTCGTGCCGGAATTCACCGCGTCGCCCGAAGTCACCTTGCCGCCGCCGTCCGCGCAACCCGCGCCACGACCGGAGGTTCCGGCAACGGCGCAAACGCCGCGTGGGACACCGCCCGCGCCGCAACGAAAGATCGGCTTTCTGGTGCAGGCGGGCGTTTTTGCCAGCTTTAAACGCGCGGAAGACCTGCGTGATCGGCTCCAGCAGCACGGCATTCCTTCCACACTGGAAACCCGTGTGCAGGTCGGCCCCTTCAAAACCCAGGCCGAGGCCGAAGCGGCGCGTAAAAAAATGCGCGAACTGGGCATAGAGGGGCTGCTTTTGCCGCCGCCCAAAAATTGATTTTTCCCTTGATTGTTTCCGAATGACAGGAGCGTAGCCATGCAAAAAACCATCATCGCCACCGACAAGGCGCCTGCCGCCATCGGTACCTATTCCCAGGCCGTCAAGGTGATTGACGCCGCCGCCACACTGTATGTTTCCGGGCAGATTGGGTTGAATCCCGCCAATCAAACCCTGGTCGATGGCATTGACGCGCAGGTCGCGCAGGTGCTTGAAAACCTGAAAGCTGTGGTGGGCGCGGCGGGCGGCAGTTTGTCCGATGTGGTGAAACTCAATGTTTATCTTACCGACATGGCGCATTTTGCCCGCGTCAACGAAGCCATGAGCCGTTATTTCAACGCGCCGTATCCGGCGCGCGCCGCCGTGGGCGTCCGCGAACTGCCCAAGGGCGCGCTGGTGGAAGCCGATGCCATTGTGTGCCTGAACGTTTGAATCCCCGCGCGCGCGCGGTTTTTCCTGCGCCGGAAAAAGCCGGAAAGCCGTCCGGAAAAAAGTCTTCCGCGCTACAGGAAAAACTCAAACGTCTGGGGCTGACGCGACGGGAAGACCTGCTCCTGCACCTGCCGTTGCGCTACGAGGACGAAACTCGCGTCACGCCCGTCGCCACGGCAATCG
>JAIRZG010000069.1 GCA_031267345.1 Zoogloeaceae bacterium | reverse complement strand
CGGATGATTTTCTGGATGTCCAGCACGGCGATGGGGTCGACGCCGGCAAAGGGTTCGTCCAGCAGGATAAAGCGCGGATTGGTCGCCAGCGCGCGGGCAATCTCCACACGCCGCCGCTCGCCGCCGGACAGCGCCACCGCCGCAGTATGACGAATGTGGGTGATGTGCAATTCCTCCAGCAGGTTTTCCAGCCGCTCGTTGATTTCTTCCTGCGAATATTTTTGCAATTCCAGCACGGCGGCAATGTTTTCCGACACATTGAGCTTCCTGAAAACCGAAGCCTCCTGCGGCAGATAGGAAAGCCCCAGCGTCGCCCGTTTGTGCATGGGCAGGTGGGTGATGCGCGTCTCGTCAATAAAAATCTCGCCGCCGTCCGCAGCAATCAACCCGACGATCATGTAAAAGCAGGTGGTCTTGCCCGCGCCGTTCGGCCCCAAAAGCCCCACCACCTCGCCGCTTTGCACTGTGAAGGACACGTCGGAAACCACGGTGCGCGACTTGTAGCGTTTTTTGAGACTGCGCGCCGTCAGCATACTGACGGAGATTTCTTCTGTCTCACTCATGTTCAGTCCCGTCTTCTTCGATCAGTCCGCGCAAAACCTGCCGAATGACCTCGGCGGAAAATCCGCGATAGCGCAAAAACCGCTGCTGTCGGGCGCGTTCCGCCAGTGTGTCGGGCAACGCGGCAAATTTTCTTCGCCACACGCCCTGACAGCGCGGCAACTCCGCCTCGCCCGCCGCCAGCGCCGCCGCGATAGATGCGTCGTCCAGACCGTCCTGATGCAGTTCATGCGCGAGCCGACTGTCGCCATAACGCCGTCCACGCATATCGACCCGTGTTTCCGCGTAACGCGCCTCCGAAAGTTGCTGCCGGATGGTCAGGTCATCCAGCAGGCGCTCCACTGTCTCGACGGACTCCGCCAGCGGCAAAAGCCGTCTGGACAATGTGGCGCGGCTATATTCCCGCCGCGCCAGCAAGGCCAGCGCTTTGGCGCGCAAAGCGGCAACCGGCAAGGGTTGCGCGGTTTGCAAGGCGGCGGTCTGTAATGAACCCTCCTCAGGAAGCATCGGCGTCCGAATCTGCGTTCGCCGCCGCCGCTGCGGGTTTGTTGGTCGCCGCTGCGCCGCTCGCTCTGGACAGCAATTTCTGATGCACGGCGGCGCGTATGCCGGCTTCGACTTCCTGCGCGATGTCCACATGCGCCTTCAGGAATTCGCGCACATTTTCCTTGCCCTGACCGATCTTGTTGCCCTTGTAGGCATACCACGCGCCGGACTTGTCGATCAGCTTGTGCTCAACGCCCAGTTCGATGATCTCGCCCGCACGGGAAATGCCCTCGCCATAGAGAATCTCGAAAAAGGCTTCCTTGAACGGCGGCGCGACCTTGTTCTTCACCACTTTGACCTTGGTTTCGTTGCCGATCACTTCGTCGTTTTTCTTGATGCTGCCGATGCGTCGGATGTCGAGACGCACGGAAGCATAGAACTTCAGGGCGTTGCCGCCGGTGGTGGTCTCCGGACTGCCGAACATCACGCCGATTTTCATGCGAATCTGGTTGATGAAGATCACCAGGGTATTGGTTTTCTTGATATTGGCGGTGAGTTTCCGCAACGCCTGACTCATCAGGCGGGCGTGCAACCCCATCATGGAATCGCCCATCTCGCCTTCGATTTCCGCCTTTGGCGTCAGCGCCGCCACCGAGTCGATGACAATGATGTCGACCGAACCGGAACGCACCAGCATATCGGCGATTTCCAACGCCTGCTCGCCGGTATCCGGCTGGGAAATCAGCAACTCGCCGACATTGACACCCAGTTTTTGCGCGTATTGCGGGTCAAGCGCGTGTTCGGCGTCGATGAAGGCCGCCGTACCGCCCAGCTTCTGCATTTCCGCCACCACCTGCAAACAGAGCGTGGTCTTGCCGGAAGATTCCGGCCCATAGACTTCCACCACCCGCCCGCGCGGCAGACCGCCCACGCCCAACGCCAGATCCAGCCCCAGCGAACCGGTGGAAACCACTGCAATGGCTTCGTCGATCTCGGCTTCGCCCATCTTCATGATGGATCCTTTGCCAAACTGCTTCTCAATCTGCGCCAATGCGGCCGCCAGCGCCTTTGCCTTGTTTTCGTCCATGAAAAAATCCCTTCCAAACATGTAGCGCGGCATTATGGCACATCAGGGGCTGGCGGTCAGGGATCAAATCAATTCGCGTGTAACTTCACCGTCATTCCTGCGCCACCGCGCGGCGGGCGGAATCGCCGCCCGCAAGGGCTTAAAATCCTAGTCCCTTCATGCCGCGCAAGAGTTTGCCGATGCCGCCTCTGGAAAACTGTTTCATCATTTTTTGCGTCTGTTCAAACTGTTTCAGCAGACGATTCACTTCCTGCACCTGTACGCCCGCGCCAGTGGCGACACGGCGTTTGCGGCTGGCCTTGATGAGTTCCGGCTTTTCGCGCTCCAGCGGCGTCATGGCGTTGATGATGCCTTCGATGCGGCGCGTCATCTTGTCTTCCGCGCCCAGCGGCAACTGTCCGGCAGACTGGGCGATGTGGCTGGGGAGTTTGTCCATCAGGGCAGTCATGCCACCCATTTGTCGCATCTGACTCATTTGCGCCTTGAAATCCTCCAGCGTAAAGCCCTTGCCGCTTTTCAGCTTTTTCGCCAGTTCCAGCGCCTTGTCTTCGTCGATGCCTTTTTGCGCTTCTTCAATCAGCGATAAAACATCACCCATGCCGAGGATGCGCGAAGCCATGCGTTCTGGGTGAAAGGCTTCCAGTCCGTCCAGTTTTTCGCCCACGCCGGAAAACTTGATCGGCTTGCCCGTGACCTGGCGCACGGAAAGCGCCACGCCGCCGCGCGCGTCGCCGTCCAGCTTGGTCAACACCACGCCAGTAAGCGGCAGGGTCACGTCAAAGGCGCGGGCGGTATTGACTGCGTCCTGTCCCAACATGGCGTCGACCACGAACAGGGTTTCGACAGGGTTCAATACGCCGTGCAACGCCTTGATTTCATCCATCATGACGGCGTCTATCGCCAGCCGCCCCGCCGTATCCACCAGCAACACGTCGCAATAGTGGCGTTTTGCCCAATCCACGGCGGCGAGCGCAATGGCTTCGGGCTTGTCCGTGACGCTGGAGGGGAAAAATTCCAGACCCGCCTGTTGGGCAACGGTTTGCAACTGGGCGATGGCGGCGGGACGATAGACATCGCAGGAGACGACCAGCACCTTCTTTTTTTGTTTTTCTTTCAGGAATTTGCCCAGCTTGCCGACCGTGGTGGTCTTGCCCGCGCCCTGCAAACCCGCCATCAGGATAATGGCGGGCGGCTGCGTCGCCAGATTGAGTCCCTCGTTCGCGCCGCCCATCAAGGCGGCGAGTTCGCGGTGCACCACGCCGACCAGCGCCTGCCCCGGCGTCAGCGAACCGATGACTTCCTGTCCCAGCGCCTTTTCCTTGACGGCGTTGATGAATTCCTTGACCACCGGCAGCGCCACATCGGCCTCCAGCAGCGCCATGCGGACTTCGCGCAATGCCGCGCTGATGTTGTCTTCGGTAAGGCGCGCTTGCCCGCGCAGGGTTTTCATTACTTTGGCAAGGCGTTCGGTCAGGTTATCAAGCATGGCGGCTTCAGGTAGAATCTAGGGATGCCTATTGTAAATCAGCTCCCCTTTTCCGGTTTGCTTGCGTTGGCGGGCGCGTTTTACCTGGCGCTCGGTCTGCATTTCTGGCGCAGCCGCTGGTCGGAAAAATTCGCCGCGCCGCTTTCCGCGCGGACGACGCGGGTGGAAAAAGCCCTTATCGGCCTGACCCTGTTCCTGCACGCAACTGGCTTGCAGGGCGCGCTGTTTGGCGTGGGCGACATGCGATTTTCCTTTGCGCTTGCCTTGTGTCTCATGGCCTGGCTGGTGGTGCTGATCTATTGGTTGGAGAGTTTTCAGGCGCGCATGGATGGTGTGCAGCCCATCGTGTTGGGCGCGGCGGCGCTGGCGGCTTTTCTGCCCTTTTTTTTCCCCGACACGCATCCGGTTACGCATATCGGCGCTTTAGGCTTTCGTCTGCATTTTCTGACCGCCATGCTGGCCTACGGCCTGTTCGCGCTGGCGGCGGCGCACGCGCTGTTCATGCGGCTGGTGGAGAAGCGTCTGCATCATCCGACCCGTTCCCGACGGATGCAGAGTATGCCGCCGCTGTTGGCGATGGAAGCCTTGCTGTTCCGCATTCTCACCATCGCCTTTGCCCTGTTGACCGTGGCGTTGGGCAGCGGACTGTTTTATTCGGAACATGTGTTCGGCAAGGCGCTGGCCTTTGAACACAAAACCATATTCGGCATTATCGCCTGGACGATTTTCGCCATTTTGCTGCTGGGTCGGCGCATTTACGGCTGGCGCGGACGGCGGGCGCTGAACTGGACGCTGACCGGATTCATCACCTTGCTGCTGGCGTATATCGGCAGTCGTTTCGTGCTGGAAGTGCTGTTACAGCGCGTCTGATTCTCCGCCCTTGGACCAGATCCCCTTATCCCTGCTGGTTGGCGCGTTGATTGCGCTGCTGGCGCTGTCGGCGTTTTTTTCCATGAGCGAGACCGCCATGATGGCGGCGAACCGCTACCGTCTGCGCCATCGCGCCAGGGAAGGCCATCTGGGCGCGAAGCTGACGTTGAAGCTGCTGACGCGTTTGGATCGGCTGCTGGGCGTTATTCTGCTGGGCAACAATCTGGTCAATATCGCCGCCGCCGCGCTGGTCAGCCTGATCAGCCTGCGGCTTTTCGGCAACGACGAATGGATGCTGGGCGCGCTGACCCTGCTGTTGACCTTTGCCATTGTCGTGTTTTCCGAAATCACGCCCAAGGTCATTGGCGCAGCCTACGCCGATCTGTTGAGCGAAGTGTTGAGTTTCGTGTTTACGCCCCTGATTCGTCTTTTGTATCCGGCGATCTGGTTCGTCAATCTGTTCGTCGCCGCCCTGTTGCGGCTGTTCGGGCTTTCTCCGCATCCGGCGGCGAATACGGAAAAACTTACGCCGGAAGAATTGCGGACGCTGGTCATGGAAAGCCGCGCGCTGATTCCCGTCCGACACGGCAACATTCTGATGAATCTTCTGGATCTGGGCAAAATCAGCGTGGAAGACGTAATGACGCCGCGCGGCGGCGTGGAGATTCTGGACGTGGACGCCGCGTGGGAAGAAATCCGGGATCGCCTTGTCGCCAGTCATCACGCGCGTTTGCCAGTGTGCCGCGAATCGCTGGATCACGTGCTGGGCGTGTTGTCGGTGCGTCAGGTCTTGCCCCGGATTGCCGAGCCGGAATTTGATTTGAACGCCTTGTTGGCGCAGCTTCTTCCGCCCTATTACATTCCGGCGGGCACGACCCTGATCGCGCAACTGGGCTTTTTTCAGGAAAACCGCCAGCGTTTTGGTTTTGTGGTCAATGAATACGGCGAAATTCTCGGTCTGGTGACGCTGGAAGACATCGTGGAGGAAATCGTCGGCGAGTTCACCACCGCGCTCCCCGGCGCGCCCCGACAACTTTTCTGGGACGCGACGGGCGGCGTCATGGTCGAGGGCAGCCAGTCCCTGCGCGATCTGAACCGCAAGCTCGGCCTTGATTTCCCGCTGGATGGCCCCAAAACCCTGAACGGCCTGATTCTGGAACACCTTGAGGACATCCCCGAAACCCGCGTCAGCCTGAAACTGCACGGCGTCACCGTGGAAGTCGTCCAGACCCAGGACAAAAGCATCAAAATCGCCCGCATCTACTGTCCGGAGTCCGGAGTCCAGAGTCCAGAGGACAGGAAACAGCAGACAGCAAGAAATTAGCGACAGGCCTTCAGGCCTGTCGGTCTAACGTGTTTTGGAAGGGGTTTCTCTCCCCTCCCAAAACGGTCGCCTGAAACCCCGCCCTTTAGGGCGCGGGGTAGGCTCCCACCGCCCTAAAGGGCGGGGTTTCAACCGGAGTTGGTTTTACGGTGAAACAGGAAAGCCCTCCGTTTTCCTCCCGCAGGCGAAGCCTTCGCTCCCCTTTGACAAGCGGAAATTCATTCGCTTCCCTCCCCTTCCTTCACGCCCTCTCCCCTTGAAGGGGAAGGGGGTGAAGCAAGCGCCGCCCGTACTTTTATGATACACACGTTGATGCAATCGCCCTGGGAAGATGGGTTGGCCTGAATCGGTTGCTATAATCCGCCCCTTGTTTCCGGAGCTTGCGGCATGACAATTTTGGGATGGATTCTGGCAGCCAGTGCGGTGGGCGGCGCGTTGAGCGTACTGGCGGCGGCGGCGTTGTGCAACGTCCTGGGCGCGAAGCGGCTGCCTTTGCTGGTTTCCTATGCCATCGGCGCGTTGTTGGGCGCGGCGTTTCTGGAAGTCATTCCACACGCCTTTGGCGGCGCAAGCGATCCGGCGCGGGTGGCGGCAACCGTGCTGGCGGGGATTCTGGGTTTCTTCGTGCTGGAAAAGCTGGTGCTCTGGCGGCATTGCCATCACTATCATTGCGAAGCGCATGACGCGCTGCCGTCCGGTCACGACCACGGACGTTCCGGCCTGTTGATCCTCATTGGCGACACTTTCCACAATTTTGTCGATGGCATTCTGATCGCCGCCGCTTTCATGCAGGACATCCGTCTGGGACTGGTCACTTCGCTGGCCATCATCGCGCACGAAATTCCCCAGGAACTGGGCGATTACAGCATTCTGCTCGCCTCCGGCTACAGCCGCGCCAAGGCGCTGGCCTTCAACCTGTTTTCCAGCTTCGCCACGCTGGTCGGTGGTGTGCTGGCGTTTTATGTTCTCTCCGCTTTGCAGGACTGGATTCCCCATATTCTCGCCCTGGCTGCCGCCAGCATGATTTACGTGGCGGTCGCCGACCTCATTCCCGGATTGCACAAACGCACCGACCTGAAAGCCACCGGCGAACAGGTCTTGCTGATCGGTCTGGGCGTCGCCAGCATTCTCTGCGCCCAGACGCTTTTCGCGCACGAACACGCGGGACATGGGCATGGCAAACAGGAACACAACCACGCGCAGGAAATACGGGTAATTCCCGGCTACGCGGGCGAGCCGCGCCTGCCCGACAATTGAACGGCGTTATTTGCTGTCGGGCGTATCGGACGCAGGTTTGCGGCGACCGGGGTTGGGTTTGGCCTCGGCTTGGGCTTCCGTCCGCATTTTGGCTTGCGCTTTTTCGTAGAGCGGCATCACCCTGGGCAGTTGCGCTTCGATGTCCTTGATGCGGTCGGCATTGGAGGGATGCGTGGAAATCCAGGAAAGCGAGAAGGCGGATTCGCGGGCGGCTTCCATTTTTTGCCACAGGCTGACCCCGGCGCGCGGGTCGTAACCGGCGCGCGCCGCCAGATCAAGTCCCACCAGATCGGCTTCGCTTTCATCGCTACGGGAAAATTTCAGGGTAAGCATGTTGCCGGCGAAATCGAAGGCGCTAGCGTACTTGCCGCCGCTGACCAGTATGCCTAACAAATTCGCGCCCAGGGAAGTCGCCTTGCTTTTCGCTATCTGGGCGCGCGCATGTTCGCGCAGGGCGTGCGCCATTTCGTGCCCCATGACGATGGCCAGTTCGTCGTCCGTGGCTTTCAGGGCGTCGATCAGGCCGGTATAAAAAGCGATTTTGCCGCCGGGCATACAAAAGGCGTTGATGTCCTTGGAATTGATCAGGTTGATTTCCCATTTCCATTCCGTGATGTCCGGATTGAAGCGTTTGGCGAAGGGAATGATGCGTTGGGCGATGGCGTTGAGGCGGCGGGCTTGCGAGTCATCGGCGGCGACCAGCGTATCCTTGGCCCTGGCGTTTCTCAATAACGCCTGATAATCGGCATTGGCCTGATTTTCCAGCGCCTGGGCGGGAATCAGGCCGCGCATGGCGGACATCTCGCCGACTTCCACGCCTTTGTCTTCCTCCGCTTCTTCCGGCGGCGACGACCTGGCGGCCTCGCTTTGCGGCGCGGCGTCTGTCGCGGGGCGCGTTTCCAGCAGGGCGCAGCCGGAGGTCATCGTCAGCAAGACGAACGCGCACAGGACAAGGGCGATCTTTTGCGGCAGGGATGCGAGTATGGGCATGGGTAAACTCAGTATTCCTGATCGTCCGTCCACATTTCCGGAAGAAAGCGCACCACCCGGTTGCGTCCGGTCTGTTTGGCGCGATAGAGCGCCACATCGGCGAACTTGACCGCCTGCCAGAAGGTGCTGCTGTCCGCCGGATAGTCGGAAAGACCGATGGAAATGGTCTTCTGCAACATGGCGCCGCCAACATTGACGCGCAGTTTTTCCACCGCACGGCGGATGTTTTCCGCCACCTGATCGGCGTCCGGCTCGCTGGTGTCTTGCAGCACGATCAGGAATTCCTCGCCGCCGTAGCGAATCACCATGTCGGAAGCGCGCACGGACTGCTTCAACACCTGCGACAAGGCTTTCAGCACGGCATCGCCGGCATCGTGACCGTAGTTGTCATTCACCATCTTGAAGTAGTCGAGATCGAGCATCATGATCGCCAGATGAATCTGCTGGCGACGCACATTGGCGAGCAGGGTCTCCACGTATTCTTCCAGATAGCGACGGTTGTTCAGTCCGGTCATCGGGTCGCGCAGCGAGGATTCCTTCAGGGTTTCGGTGAGTCGCCGCGCTTCCAGCACCGGCGCGGCCTCGCGCAGATAGACATTGATGTAGGGCAGGGCGGCGCGCACCTGTTCCTGTTTTTCCTTCTTCACCACCAGTTGCACGATGCTGCCGACCATGCCGGACTGGATGATGGGGAAGCACATATAGCCGTAGTCCTGATTCGGGCCATCCGTTGGCGGATTGAAGGCATAGCAGATGTCGGGCTGCACAAAGCCATCCACCAGATGCCCGGTACGCCGGACGCGGCAGGTTTCGGATCGTTCGAGAATCTGCGTGTTACACCAGTGACAGGCGGCGGCAAGGGCGCCATCGACAATCACGCTGCTCATCTCATTCTTGTTCTGCGACACTTCATAAATGGAAAAATCATGCAGGTTGAATTCATCCTGCAACGTGGTGGAAAGCCGCTGATAGATTTCCACCTTGGCTTCGTCTTCTTCAATCGCCTGCTTGAAATGCGAGGCGCGGGTCAGGCCGTTTACCATGTCGATGGTGGTAGCCAGCAGGTTTTCGTCCTGATTGGGCTTGCGTCCGGTCAGGAGCGCCACCTGTTCGCTGATATACCCCAGGCCGTCATTGAGAAAGCGCATCAAACGGCTCATTTCAGAAGCGATCTGACCGATTTCATCGTTGGTCTGCTTGACGATGGCGCCTCTGAAATCGCCATTGACCGCCCGCTGCACCACGTCTTCCACATTCTTGGCCGTACTGGAGATCGGACGCAAGATGCGGTAAAGGAAAACGAACATCGAGGAAGCAAACAGGGCAACCGTGAGGACAATGCCGCCTACCGTGAAAAACGCTTGTCGCTGTAAGTCCTTGATGGAAACCGTCATGCTCACCGCGCCCAGCACCGCGCCTTCGCGCACGTTGTGACATTGCAGGCAATTGGGCACGCCGCGCGAATCTGCGCTATAGGGAATGGTGCTGCGGAACAGAACATCGTTGTCCTGCTTGATTACCTGGTATTCATGCTGACCGCTTTGCATCACCTTTTTTTCGATTTCGTCCGGCGGCATTATGCCGATACGGCTGGGGCCAAACTGGCTATCCACCAGATGCGAACGCACCACACGCACGGAAAGCAGTTCCTGGACTTCGGTAATGCGTCGGAGAAAGGATTCCTGCTGCTCGATGGAGTTGTTGATCATGGCGTCCGTGAGGTGCACACGGATGATCTCGGAAGCCGTGCGGACATGCGAGGTCGTCAGGTTGATGGAAAAACTGTTGAAAGCGTAAAGGCTAATCCCGGCGACGACGATAACCAGCGCGACAGCGATAGCTGCGAAAAACAGGGAGATTTTTGTGTTGAGACGCATAACCCGGCACCTATGAATTTGCAGGCATACGCGATTCTGCCATTGAACACGTCTTGAGAAAAGTCAAATCTCTCCGGATGTGCAAGGCGTGTAACAAATTCCATGCCTTTCCACCGCCGCGCAAGGCCTGTGAAGCCATGGCCTGTAGTAAAATCCGCACGCTCGCGCCGCAGCCCCTCTACGAAGGATTTTCCCCATGTCCGAACCTCACGCCCTGACCGCCCTCTCGCCTCTGGACGGTCGCTATGCCGACAAGCTGGACGCGCTGCGTCCGTATTTTTCCGAATACGCCCTGATTCGCCGCCGTCTGCAAGTTGAAATCGAATGGCTGAAAGCCCTGGCGAACGAAAGCCAGCTTGCCGAAATCCCCGCCTTTTCGCCTGCCGCCCTGAAGGATCTGAACGCGCTGGTCGCCGACTTCGGCCCCGAACAGGCCGCCGAGGTCAAGGCCATCGAAGCCGTCACCAACCACGATGTCAAGGCGCTGGAATACTGGATACGCGAAAAGACGCGCGGCAACGCCGAAATCGCCAGCGCCAGCGCGTTCATTCATTTCGCCTGCACTTCGGAAGACATCAACAACCTTTCCTGCGCCCTGATGCTGCACGCGGCGCGCGGCGAGGCATTGCTGCCGTTGCTGGCGGAAATCGTCTCCCGTCTGCGCGCCCTCGCGCACGAACTGGCTGAAACGCCCATGCTGTGCCGCACCCACGGACAACCAGCCACCCCCTCCACCCTGGGCAAGGAACTGGCCAATGTCGCCTACCGCCTGGAACGCGCCTACACCAATATCGCCGCCATCAGCCTCACCGGAAAAATCAATGGCGCGGTCGGCAATTACAACGCCCACCTCGCCGCCTACCCCAACTTCGATTGGGAAGCCTTCGCCCGCCGCTTTGTCGAATATCTGGGACTGGAATTCAATCCCTACACCATCCAGATCGAGCCGCACGACACCCTCGCGGAACTTTTCGACGCCTTTGCCCGCGCCAATACCATCCTTCTGGATCTAGATCGCGACATCTGGGGTTACATTGCCATCGGCTACTTCCGGCAAAAGGTCAAGGAAGGCGAAGTTGGCTCTTCCACCATGCCGCACAAGGTCAATCCCATCGACTTTGAAAATTCCGAAGGCAATCTGGGTCTGGCCAACGCCCTCCTGCGCCACATGGCGGAAAAGCTGCCCGTTTCCCGCTGGCAGCGCGATCTCACCGACTCCACCGTGCTGCGGAACATGGGCGTCGCGCTGGGCTACGCCCTGCTCGGCTACGCGTCGCTCTTGCGCGGCCTCGACAAACTGGAAGTCGACGCGCCCGCCATGCTCGCCGACCTCGAAGCCAACTGGTCGCTGCTCGCCGAACCTGTCCAGACCGTCATGCGCCGCTACGGCATCGCCGAACCCTACGAAAAACTCAAGGCATTCACCCGTGGCAAGATCATCGCCAAAGAAGACATGCAGGCGTTCATCCAGACCCTGAATATCCCCGATGCCGCCAAAACCCGACTCCTGAAACTCACCCCCCGAAACTACACCGGCAAAGCCGCCGAACTCGCCCGACGCGTCTGACGCCCTTGCGGACGGTGATATCGCGTCGTTGCGCGGGAGTTTTGCCGCAGGCGCGTCACTTCCCGTCAAAGGTTTTGCGAAAGCGGGAATACAGCAGCCAGAGGGCGGCAGCGGCGAAGACGAGGTGGATTGTCAGCGGCGCCGTCAGGTAGGCAGTAAAGGTTGCCTCCTGAAACCACGCTTTACTCGGCGATGGCAAAAAGAGGCGGGCGCTGATTTGCGGCAATATGCCGTAGGCGACGGCCAGGGAAACCAGCGCCGCGCCATCGGGCCAGCGCGCGCCGGGAGCGAGGTTCAGCCAGAGTATCCAGGCCGTATCACGCAAGACGAAAGCCACGATGCTGACAAGAAAGAGCAGCCCGCTGGAAAAAAGCCTGAGCTCGGGCAACGCCAGCAACAGGGCGATGAGGCTGAAAACCAGCGCCAGTGCGAAACTGACCAGCCAGTTGGGCAAAAGATGTTGCAGCAGTTCGCTGTCGCGCCGTCTCCAGGCGGCGATGAGGCGGATCCAGAACGCCTGATCCTTTTTCTCGAGGAAGATCAGCAGATAGACGCTCATCCAGGTCAGCGCGGCGCTAAAAACAAAAAAGATCGCCCAGATTTTCTCCTGCCCCTGCTCCAGTTGTGTGATGAAGCCCGCGCTCCAGAGCATCCAGAACAGCAGAAACGTCAGCCACCACCACGGACGGTTTCTGAGCAGCAATTCGCGGCGCATCAGTTGCCACAAGCCGATGACGGCCCAGACGGCAAGGGCGAACAGGGAAAGCAGCATGAAATCCATGCCCGCTTTCATGCCGCCATACCAGAGCAGATCGATGGGCTGGATATGCGTATCGCGTATCTTGCCCATGAAGAAAGAAACGAAAAAGCTGCCGAGCAGCCAGAACAGGATCAGAGCGCCGATGATGCTGACGCGACCTCGTGTCTTGCCGGGATGCCGTTGCCAGAGCAACAGCGTCCGCATCATGCTCAATGTCTGCATCAACAGCGCCAGCAGGGCAAGTCCGACACAGCCGCGCAGGACGTCGGGGAAACTCCATTTTGTCGTCCCCGCGCCAGCGGCAAAGAGTGCGACCAGCAGGAGGATGCCGCCGCCGTACCAGGCGTAGAGGGAGCCGCCCAGGAGTTTGCCCCAGGTCATCTGCCAGGGCGTCAGGCTGGACATACGCTGGCTGTCCCAGACGCCATCGGAAAATTCATGCCCCAGCGCGTTGCTGGTCTGTACGCAGCCCCAGACGGCGGTCAAGCCGATAAAACCAGCCAACGACAGCGACAGGATGATTTCCGATAGCGTCTTGCCGTTGCCCACGCTGAACTTGCTGATGACAAACAGCGTCAGCAGGATCACTGCCGGCATGAGAAAAAGACGTTGCGGCGAGAATTCCAGCCAGAGATTGCGGCGAAATTCCGGATTTTGCGTGAGCGCGTTCATCGTAAAACCAACTCCGGTTGAAACCCCGCCCTTTAGGGCGGTGGGAGCCTACCCCGCCCTAAAGGGCGGGGTTTCAGGCGACCGTTTTGGGAGGGGAGAGAAACCCCTTCCAAA
>JAIRZG010000010.1 GCA_031267345.1 Zoogloeaceae bacterium | reverse complement strand
GGCGGCCAGCCCGCAAAAAAATCGTCTTCTTCGCTGACGCTGTTTTCTTCGGGAAATATCAGCGTCTCCAGAAACGACGTCTCTTCCGGCGGCGTGTCGCTGGCAATGGCGGCGGGCGGCTCGGTCTCCGGCGTTTTGCGCCCAGTTTCCTGATCCAGATACCCCATGGCGTTGAAAGCCCGCCGACATGCGCCGCAGCGCACCTTGCCATCGCGCGCGAGCAACTGTTCGCGGGTGACGCGAAAGGCGGTGCGACAGTGCGGGCAACGGGTCAGCATGATGGTTTCACCCCCGAAAGCAGCGCCCAACCGTCCAGCGCGCCGGTTACGACGAGGGGAATCCAAGGCGCGTAAATGTCAACAAGCTCCGTCGCCTGTTCCAGCAAAATGCCGGAAAGCGCGAGGCTGCCGCCGGGGCGAACGCGGGTGGAGAGGGCAGGAGCCAGCATACGCAACGGATTGGCGAGGATATTGGCGAGAACCTGATCATAATCGCCGACAAGCGGCACGGACAAGTCATGAAAATCGATTGCGACGGCGTTTTTTTCCGCGTTGCGGACGGCGGTGACGATGGCTTGCGGATCGATATCCACGCCTGTAATCCGCGTCGCGCCCAGTTTGGCGGCGGCAATCGCCAGAATGCCGGAGCCACAGCCGTAATCCAGCACGGTTTTTCCGGCGGGATTTTCACGCTCCAGCCATTCCAGACACAGGCGGGTGGTGGGGTGCGAACCGGTGCCAAAGGCCATGCCGGGGTTGAGGCGCAGGTTGAGTGCGGTTTTGTCCGGGCTTTCATGCCAGGACGGCACGATCCACAGACGTTCGGAAATGCGGATCGGCGCAAACTGCGCCTGGACGCGCGCCACCCAGTTTTCTTCTTCTACTTCGTCCAGCGTGAAAACGGGCGTGGCGGGCAGGCACAGGGTTTTCGCAGCGGCTTCCATGAGATGGGCAATTGGCGCGTTTTTGGCGAATAAGGCGACGATGCGTGTATGCTCCCAGAGGATCGCCGCATTTTCTGCGTCAGGTTCGCCGAATTGCGGCTTTTCTTCCGGCGTTCCCGCGTCGGCGTCCTCCATGCTGGCGGACAGCGCTCCGACTTCCAGCAGCGCGTCGCAGAAGGCTTCGGCGCGCGCGGCGTTGGTGAGGAAGGCGGCGCTGATCCAGGTCATGTCGTCTGCTTTTTGACTTCGCCCTGGGCGGCCAGTTTTTGCTCCAGATAATGAATGCTGGCGCCGCCCTTGACAAACAGGGCGTCCAGCAGCAATTCCTGATGCAGGGGAATATTGGTCTTGATGCCTTCCACGCCCATTTCGGAAAGCGCGATACGCATCCGGCGTATGGCCTGCCCGCGGGTGTCGCCGTAAGCAATGACCTTGGCGACCATGGAATCGTAATACGGCGGCACGACATAGCCCTGATAAATGTGCGAATCCACCCGGACGCCGGGACCGCCGGGCGGGTGATAAACGCTGATCTTGCCGGGAAATGGCGTGAACGTGTAGGGATCTTCGGCGTTGATGCGGCATTCGATGGCATGACCGCGAAAACTGACATCGCGTTGTTTGAACCCCAGCTTTTCTCCGGCGGCGACGCGAATTTGCGCCTGCACGATGTCGATGCCGGTAATCAATTCCGTGACCGGATGTTCGACCTGTATGCGGGTGTTCATTTCGATGAAATAGAACTCGTTTTTTTCGTAGAGAAACTCGAAAGTTCCCGCGCCACGATAGCCGATTTTGCGACAGGCTTCGGCGCAGCGTTCGCCGATGCGGACGATGTGTCGGGCAGGAATCAGCGGCGCGGGCGCTTCTTCGATGATTTTCTGGTGGCGACGCTGCATCGAGCAATCGCGCTCGCCCAGATGCACCGCGTTGCCGTGCTGGTCGGCAAGAATCTGGATTTCGACATGGCGCGGATTTTCCAGATACTTTTCCATATACACCACCGGATTGCCGAAAGCCGACTGCGCCTCGGCCTGCGTCATGGCGACAGCATTGAGGAGCGCCGCTTCGGTGTGCACCACGCGCATTCCGCGTCCGCCGCCACCACCGGAGGCCTTGATGATCACCGGATAGCCGATGCTTTTGGCGATGCGGCTGATTTCCGCCGGATCGTCATTGAGCGCGCCATCGGAACCGGGCACACAGGGGACGCCCGCCGCGCGCATGGCGTCCTTGGCGGAAACCTTGTCGCCCATGCGGCGGATGGTTTCCGCCTTGGGGCCGATAAAGACAAAGCCGGAAGACTCCACCCGCTCGGCAAAATCGGCATTTTCCGAAAGAAAGCCGTAGCCGGGATGAATCGCTTGGGCATCCGTGACTTCCGCCGCTGAAATAATGGCGGGGACATTGAGATAACTCTGCGCCGAAGGCGCGGGGCCAATGCAGACGGATTCATCGGCGAGCTTGACGTACTTGGCGTCGCGGTCGGCTTCCGAATGCACCACTACGGTCTTGACGCCCAGTTCCCGACAGGCGCGCTGCACCCGCAGCGCAATCTCCCCGCGGTTGGCGATGAGGATTTTTTCAAACATGTTCGTTGCCCGTCAGCCGATGATGAACAAGGGTTCGCCGAATTCCACCGGCTGACCATTGTCTGCCAGAATGGCCTTGATGACGCCGGAGGCATCGGCCTCGATTTCATTCAGGAGCTTCATCGCCTCGATGATGCACAGCGTATCGCCCTGCCTGACCGTTTGCCCGACCTCGACAAAGGCGTTCGCGCCGGGGGAAGGCGAGCGGTAGAAGGTGCCGACCATCGGCGACTTCACCGTATGGCCTTCCGGCGCGTCGTCCTCGTCATCCGGATGAACGCCGGATGCACCGTCCGCCGCCGTCGGCGTTGCGGGCAGACCAACAGGGATTTGATACTGCGCGGGCAACGCACCCGCCGGAGCGAATTTGGCGATCCGCACCTTTTCTTCGCCTTCGGTGACTTCCAGTTCGGAAATACCGGATTCCTGTACCAGATCAATGAGTTTTTTGAGTTTGCGTAAATCCATGAAAGGCTCCTTTAGAGTCTGTATTGAGCATGTTCGCAGATTTTGTCTGCTTTTTCGCCGCTTTTGGCAGCCAGATGCTCAGTCCGTGTTGAGTTTGTTGAGCAGGTATTCCAGCGCCAGCAGATAGCCCTGATGTCCCAGTCCGCTGATGACGCCGATGGCGATGTCGGAAAAAAACGAATGATGCCGGAATGTTTCGCGCGCATACACATTGGAAAGATGCACTTCGACGAAGGGAATCCCCACTGCCGCCAGCGCGTCCCGCACCGCCACGCTGGTGTGCGTCCAGGCGGCGGGGTTGAGGATGATGTAGCGCACTTCCTGCGCCCGCGCCGCGTGAATGCGCTCGATCAACGCGCCTTCGTGGTTGCTCTGGAAACTTTCCAGATCGACCTCGGCGATTTCAGCGCGCCGCGCCAACGCCAGATTGATGTCTTCCAGCGTTACTTCCCCGTAATGCTGCGGCTCACGGCTGCCCAGAAGATTGAGATTAGGCCCGTGCAGCACCAGCAGACGGGGACGCGGCGTCGCTTTCGCGCGCGACCGGGAAGTGGTTTTTTGCTTTGTCATGGCTGCAAGTTTGCCGTAATTGACTGCATTTTGTCCAGTTTTTTGCTTTTACGCGCCGACGCGTCATGATCCGGTTCGCCATGCGTTGCTTTTGAACTGCTTTTTGGAGATACAAGACCATGCCTGCCGCTGAACGCTGAACTTCTGATTATCACCAAAGCCAAAGACCTTTGCGCCTGCGTGCTGATGGCGACGGAAAAGTCGCCCAAACGTTTTCGCTTTACCCTGATCGGACGGATGCAGAATCTGGCCTTTGATCTCATTGAGAACTTGTTTAGAGCATTTTAACTTAACGTTGCGCATATCCATCATGTTTGAACCCTCCTGAGATGTCTGAAATGGAGATGCAACGGAAAGCTTGGGAGATGGCCTGATCGAGAAATTCTTTGGCTCGGACTTTGAGCTTGCGCAGGATGGCCTTGATTTTTGACTCCATCCGCTCAATGGGATTCAGGTCAGGGCTGTAGGGCGGCAAGAACATGGGCGTGGCTCCGGCTGCTTTGATCGCTTC
>JAIRZG010000006.1 GCA_031267345.1 Zoogloeaceae bacterium | reverse complement strand
ACTTTGTCCGCCTTCGACCAGACGCACCGCTTCCTGCTTGAATTCGTACGTGTAACGCGCACGATTCGCTTTGTTCGTCATCTCATTCTCCTTGCGTTGATTACATCACATCGCAAGGGATACGTTTTTCGGGGGCAAGATCAGGATGGCAATGTAAAGAGAACAGTGCCCCTTGAAAGGGAGGGCCGGGGTGGGGATGGGGTTGGGTTGCGCAAGGGCGCGACAAATCGCGCTCCTGCTGATGCCTCTGATGCCTGACCTCTGATCACCCGTCGGCGTTGATTTGGGCGATGAGTTTTTGCAGGACGGTTTCGGCCTGATCGTTGGCGATCTGGCAGGTGCCGGCGGCGTGGTGGCCGCCGCCGCCGTAGGCGAGCGTCAGTTCGCCCACATTGGTCTTGCTGCCGCGATCCAGAATGGATTTGCCGATGGCGAACACGGTATTCTGTTTTTGCAGCCCCCAGATGAGGTGAATGGAAATGTTGACCTGCGGGAACAGGGCGTAAATCATGAAGCGGTTGGTGGCGTAGATGGTGTCTTCGGCGCGCAGGTCGAGCACCACCAGATTTTTGTAGACTCTGGCGCAGCGTTTGATCTGTTCTCTGGCGTTTTCGGCGTGCTCGAAATACAGATCCATGCGTTCCTTGACATCGGGCAGATTGAGGATTTCGTTGATCGTGTGGTTCTTGCAATACTTGATCAAATCCATCATCAGCGCGTAATTGCTGATGCGGAATTCGCGGAAACGTCCCAGGCCGGTGCGCGCGTCCATCAGGTAATTGAGCAGCACCCAGTCTTTCGGGTCGAGAATTTCCTCGCGCGAGAACTGGGCGCTGTCGGCCTTGTCTACCGCCGCCATCATTTCTTCGGAAACGCTCGGGAAGGCAGACTTGCCGCCGTAGTAGTCATAGACCACCCGCGCGGCGGAAGGGGCGTTGGCGTCAATGATGTGGTTTTTGCGCTCGCCGGTATTTCTCAGGGTTTCCGAGAGGTGATGGTCGAAGGAAAGATGCGCTTCCGGCACATAGGGCAGGTTGGTGGTGATGTCGCGGTAGTTGATGTCGATTTTGCCATCCTGCATGTCTTTGGGATGTACGAACTTGATGTCGTCGATCATGCCGAGTTCGTTGAACAGGACGGCACAGACCAGACCATCGAAGTCGCTGCGGGTCACCAGACGGAATTTTGCGTGGTTCATGGGGATTTTCTCCGGGGGCAGGAAATTCAGGGTGAACGTATTAGAACATAAAGGCCGGATTTGAACACGGGCTTGAACACGGGCGCGTTCATCCGGCGCTTTTTTCCGTGGCGACCAGCGCCGTGAGATTGACCATGCGCCGCACCGAAGCGGCGGGCGTGACCACATGCACCGGTTTGGCCGCGCCCATCAGGATGGGGCCGATGGTGACGCCATCGCCGCCCGTCATCTTCAACAGGTTGTAGGAGATGTTGGCGGCGTCGAGGTTGGGCATGATCAGCACGTTGGCCTCGCCTTTCAGCGGCGAATCCGGGTCGGAGAACTGGCGCACGTGTTCGGAGAGCGCGGTGTCGCCGTGCATTTCGCCGTCGATTTCCAGTCCCGGCGCTTTTTCACGCACAATCGCCAATGCCTGCCGCATTTTCAGGGCGGAGGGCGATTGCGCCGAGCCAAAGTTGGAATGCGACAACAGCGCGATTTTCGGCGTGAGACTGAAGCGACGCACGGTTTCCGCCGCCATCAGGGTAATGTCGGCCAGTTGTTGCGCGTTCGGATTTTCGTTGACATGCGTGTCGCAAATGAACAGCGAGCGTCCCGGCAGCAGCAGATGATTCATCGCCGCCAGCGTGTTGTGCCCCGGCGCTTTGCCGATGATTTCGTCGACTTCGCGCAAATGCAGATCAAAATGTCCGGAAAGCCCGCAGATCAGGCCGTCGGCATGACCCAGCCGCACCAGCAGCGCGCCCAGCGTCGTGTAATCGGAGCGCACACGCAATTTGGCCATATCCACCGTGACGCCCTGGCGCTTCATCAGCTGGTGATAGGTTTGCCAGCATTCCTGATAATGCGCGTTGCCGTCCGGATCGATGATTTCAAAATCCACGCCGGGAAGGATTTTCAGATTGGTTTTTTGCAGATTCCGGTTGATGACCTGGGGACGGCCAATCAAAATGGGGTGCGCCAGCTTTTCCTCGCGCACGATCTGCACGGCGCGTAACGCGCGCGCATCCTCACCTTCGGCATAAATCACGCGCCGGTTGGGCATTTGTCGCGCCGCCTGGAAAATGGCGCGCATCCCCGCGCCAGTCTGATAGACGTATTCCGTCAGACGTTGCCGATAGGCGTCCCAATCCGCAATCGGACGGGTGGCGGCGCCGGAATCCATCGCCGCTCGCGCCACCGCTGGCGCGATGCGGACAATCAGACGCGGGTCAAAGGGCTTGGGGATCAGGTATTCGCGTCCGAATTCCAGTTGATGACCGGGGTAGGCCACCGCCACTTCATCGGAAATTTCCGCTTCCGCCATGGCGGCAATCGCGTGTACGCAGGCGAGCTTCATTTCCTCGGTGATGCGCGTTGCGCCCACATCCAGTGCCCCCCGGAAAATAAAGGGGAAGCAGAGCACGTTATTGACCTGATTGGGATAGTCGGAGCGTCCGGTGGCGATGATGGCGTCCGGGCGCACCGCCTTGGCTTCCTCCGGCATGATTTCCGGCGTGGGATTGGCGAGCGCGAAAACCAGCGGATTCGCCGCCATGCGGGTTAGCATTTCCGGCTTCAATACGCCTGCGGTGGAAAGACCGAGAAACACGTCCGCGCCCGCGATGGCGTCGCTCAGGGTGCGCGCTGCGGTCTTCTGCGCGTAACGCGCCTTGGAAGCGTCGAGTTTTTCGTCGCGCCCCACCCAGATTACGCCCTTGGAATCGCAAACGGTGACGTTCTCCTTGTTTACGCCCAGATGGCACCACAAATCCAGACAGGAAATCGCCGCCGCGCCCGCGCCGGAACACACGACGCGAATCTCGCCGATCTTCTTGTCGACAACCTTGAGGCCGTTCAGCATGGCGGCGGCGGAGATGATGGCGGTGCCGTGCTGATCATCGTGAAAGACCGGAATCTGCATCCGCTCCTTCAACTTGTTCTCGATGTAAAAACACTCCGGCGCCTTGATGTCCTCAAGATTGACGCCGCCCAGCGTGGGTTCGAGCGAGGCGATGATGTCGATCAGCTTGTCCGGATCGTTTTCCGCCAGTTCAATGTCGAACACGTCGATATTGGCGAATTTCTTGAACAGGCAGCCTTTGCCTTCCATCACCGGCTTGGCGGCGAGCGGGCCGATGTTGCCCAGTCCCAGCACGGCAGTGCCATTGGTGACGACGCCCACCAGATTCGCCCGCGACGTGTATTCCGCCGCCGCCGTCGGATTTTCGACAATGGCGTCACAAGGCGCGGCTACGCCCGGCGAATAGGCCAGCGCCAGATCGCGCTGATTGGTCAGTCCCTTGGTGGGGAGAATGGAAATCTTGCCGGGTGTCGGATGACGGTGGTACTCCAGCGCGGCTTCGCGCAAATCCTTTTTCATGCTGATCCTCACACTTGAACGCCCTTGCCTTGGCGCAAGGAAGCCCGCAAAGATACTGCAACTCATGGCGGATAGCAATTTTTGCGTCCTTGCGGATGAACGGCAATGCGGGGAACAAGCGCATACTGCCGCCTCGTTGCGTGGAAATGACCGAAGAATTTTGCGGCGGGATCGGATTCCTGATGCCTGACCTTTGATACGTATTGACATTTCCTGTCAATGTTTTACGCTTCCCGTCGCGTGTTCTTTGTTTTGTCTTTTTTTGTGGAGATTCTGATCATGAACGTTATGCTTGTTTCGGGTGTGGTGTTTGGCGTTGTGGTGGTGGGCGTGATCTGGGTGGTCGTCATTTACAACGGTCTGGTGGCGTTGGCGAACGGGGTGAAAAATGCCTTTTCCCAGATTGACGTGCAGTTGCAACGGCGTTATGACCTGATTCCCAATCTGGTCGAAACCGCCAAAGCCTACATGCAGCACGAGCGTGAGACGCTGACGGCGGTGATTGCCGCGCGCAACAGCGCGCAGGCGGCGGCGAAAAAGGTGGCGCAAGACCCCGGCGCAATGGCGGAACTGGCGGCGGCGGAAAGCGGGCTTTCCGGTCTGCTGACCAGGTTTTTCGCGCTTTCCGAAGCCTATCCCGACCTCAAGGCCAACACAAACATGGCGCAGTTGCAGGAAGAACT
>JAIRZG010000192.1 GCA_031267345.1 Zoogloeaceae bacterium | reverse complement strand
TACAGCTTGCTGTCGCATCTGCTGGAGCGTCGTGTGGTCAAAAGCTCGACCGTCTGTTTCTCGTTTACATTTCATACGCATAGCTTATCACATGACTATACTTTTGAGAAGGTTAGTACTTCCTCGGCAATTGTCTTGAAAGCGCCCGCTATCCCGGAAAGCGGCATATCTTTCAGGGCTTGGAGTTTCTGCGTGGCGCGGATGTAGTTTTGCGAGGATTTCAAAGCTCTGATGGCAATCGCTCGCAATTCGGGCAGGCTGGAGTTTTTGATGGATTGAAGCTCCTGTATCCACCTTTCAGTATCCTGAATGGCAGTGTCGCTGGAGCTTTTAAAGCTCTTGCTGGCAGAGTTGAGCTGAAGCAATGTTGCTACATTTTTCAGTTTCGCAAGGATTACGCGCGCTTCCCGCGCATCCTGTTTTGACGCCCATTCTCCATACCCCAGTACAGCTAAAATCACCACTGCAATCAGAAATATCCACTTCTTCATATGACCCCGGTCGAATTCAACAAAAAAGCGGCCAGAAGGCCAGACAGAGGACGGAAGACAGTAAAATTACCGGCGGCAAAGCCGCCGCTGATTAGCCCTCTCCCCCTTGTAGGGGAGAGATGGAGAGAGGGGGCGCATGCAAGGCGGTGGTTGTGGCGGAATCGTTGCGCCCCTTCTCCCCTGCCCTCTCCCACAAGGGGAGAGGGAGTGAAAAATCCGGCAATGCCGCGCCGTGGGAGAGGCCGGACTTCGCTTCGTTCAGTCCAGGTTGCCGCGCTCGCGGGAAGCGGATGCGCGCATGTGTTGCGGTGGCGTTTCCAGTCGCGAAAAACGTTCAGCGAGGGCAGGCCAGTCGAAGTGGGGGCCGGGGTCGGTTTTGCGGCCTGGGGCGATGTGTTCGTGACCGACGATGGCGCGAATCGGATAGCGGGCGCAGAGGGCGGCAAGCAGCGGCCAGAGGGCGGCGTATTGATCTGCCGTGAAAGCCTGGCGCGCGCTGCCTTCGAGTTCGACGCCAATGGAAAAATCGTTGCAGTTTTCCCGCCCTTGCCAGCGCGATTTGCCGGCGTGCCAGGCGCGATCCGCCGTGCTGACGAACTGCGTCAGATCGCCGTCGCGGCGGATGAAAAAATGGGCGGAGACGCGCGTATCGACCAGTCGGGCAAAATAAGGATGCGCCGAACCCTCCAGCGTATTGGTAAACAACGCCGCCACATACGGCCCGCCGAATGTTTCCGGCGGCAGGCTGATGCCGTGCAACACGATGAGCGAAACCGCCGCGTCCGCCGGACGCGCGTCAAAATTGGGGCTGGCGACCCGCCGCGCCGAAGAAAACCAGCCTTCCTGACCTTCCTGAAATTCCACGCCCATTTTACGGATTCCTGATTCCTGATTCCCGACCTCTGATGCGGGATCAGAAGACTACCCTTCGCGCTCCGATACTGGTAGAATCGCGCCCTCTTGTGCGTAAAGGCGCGAGATTCCTGCCGGAGGCGCGTCACATTGTATAGCGTGTCACGTGATTCCGGGTTCATTTGTCTGGCGTTGGCTCTCTCAAACCGGGGCGGCGTCGTTTTTGAAAGAGTGTTTGAAATGGCTGTTACGACCGAACAAAAGGCGAAAGTTGTCGCCGAATTCCAGCGCGCGCCCGGCGATACCGGGTCTTCCGAAGTGCAGATCGCGCTTCTGACCGCCCGCATCAATGACCTTACCGGGCACTTCAAGGAGCACAAGAAGGATCACCACTCCCGGCGTGGATTGCTCAGCATGGTGAGCCAGCGTCGCAAGTTGCTGGATTATCTGAAAGGCAAGGATCTGAACAGCTACCGCAGTCTGATCGAACGTCTGGGACTGCGTAAATAAGGATGCGCGCATTTTGCATAGGGGTGGCGCGCTTCGCGTAATCCGTTGCAAGGAGCGGTCTGCCTGGTCGGCAGGGCGCTCTTTTCGTTTGTCCGCAAGGCTTCCGGCGTGAAAACGCGCATGAAAAGCGTATTGAATTGTCGTTGTTGAATTGAATGAGAGGAAAGAAAAACATGTTTGAGATTGTGAAAAAAACCTTCGCCTATGGCGATCATCAGGTCACATTGGAGACGGGCGAGATTGCCCGTCAGGCTTCTGGCGCGGTGTTGGTGCGGATGGAAGAAACCGTGGTGCTGGTCACGGTAGTAGCGGCGAAAGACGCCAAAGCGGGGCAGGATTTCTTTCCCCTGACGGTGGATTATCAGGAAAAATTCTATGCCGCCGGACGTATTCCCGGCGGCTTTTTCAAGCGTGAAGGACGACCTTCAGAAAAGGAAATCCTGACTTCCCGCCTGATCGACCGTCCCATTCGTCCCCTGTTCCCGGAAGGTTTTTATAACGAGGTGCAGATAGTGGCGACGGTGCTTTCCCTGGATCCGGAAATTGACGCGGACATTCCCGCGCTGATTGGCGCTTCCGCCGCGCTGGCGATTTCCGGCGTTCCCTTCAACGGCCCCATCGGCGCGGCGCGCGTCGCCTGGATCAATGGTCAGTATGTGCTGTGCCCCACGGCGACGCAGTTGAAGGAAAGCCAGCTCGATCTGGTGGTGGCGGGCACGGAAACCGCCGTGCTGATGGTGGAGTCGGAGGCACGGGAGCTTTCCGAAGAAGTCATGCTGGGCGCGGTGGTGTTCGGGCACGAACAGATGCGGGCGGCGATCAACGCCATCAACGAACTGGTGGAAGCGGGCGGCAAGCCGGAATGGGAATGGCAAGCCCCGCCACAGGATGAAGCCTTGATCGCGCGGGTGAAAGCCCTTGCCTGGAATAAACTGGAAGAAGCCTACAACATCACCCTGAAACAGGCGCGCAGCCAGCAGGTCAAGGCGATTCGCGCCGAAACCGTCGCCGCGTTGTGCGAAGGGGAAAACGCGGCGGATGAAGGCGTGGTCTCCGACCTCTTTTTCAATCTGGAAGCCGCCATTGTGCGCGGGCGCATCCTTTCCGGCGCGCCGCGCATTGATGGACGCGATACCCGCACCGTGCGTCCGATCAGCATCCGCGCCGGCGTCCTGCCGCGCGCCCACGGTTCCGCCCTGTTTACCCGTGGCGAAACACAGGGGCTGGTGATCGCCACCCTGGGCACCAACCGCGACGAGCAGATTATCGACGCGCTGGCGGGCGAGTACCGCGACCGCTTCATGCTGCATTACAACATGCCGCCGTTCGCCACGGGCGAATGCGGGCGCGTGGGTTCGCCCAAGCGGCGCGAAATCGGGCATGGTCGTCTGGCCAAACGCGCCCTGCTGGCGGTGCTGCCCAAACCGGAAGACTTTTCCTATTCCATGCGCGTGGTTTCCGAAATCACCGAATCCAATGGCTCCTCCTCGATGGCCTCCGTCTGCGGCGGCTCGCTGGCGCTGATGGACGCGGGCGTGCCACTGAAATCGCATGTGGCGGGCATCGCCATGGGACTGATCAAGGAAGGCAACCGGTTTGCCGTGCTCACCGACATTCTGGGCGACGAAGATCATCTGGGCGACATGGACTTCAAAGTCGCGGGCACGCGCGGCGGCATCTCCGCCTTGCAGATGGACATCAAGATTCAGGGCATCACCAAGGAGATCATGAAGATTGCCCTGGCGCAGGCCAATGAAGCGCGGATGCACATCCTCGGCCTGATGGAAGCCGCGGTTTCCGGACATCGGGAAGAAATGTCCACCTACGCGCCGCGCCTGTACGCCTTCAAGATCAATCCGGAAAAAATCCGCGACGTGATCGGCAAAGGCGGCGCGGTCATTCGCGCCCTGACGGAAGAAACCGGAACCACCATTGACATCGCCGACGACGGCACGATCACCATCGCCGCCACCAGTGGCGAAGCCGCCGCCAACGCGCGCGCGCGTATCGATCTCATCACGGCGGAAGTGGAAATCGGCAAAATCTACGAAGGCGCGGTGCAGAAGATTCTCGAATTCGGCGCGTTTGTAAACCTTCTGCCCGGCAAGGACGGCCTGTTGCACATCTCCCAGATTGCCAACGAGCGCGTAAACCGGGTGGAGGATTACCTGAAGGAAGGCCAGGTGGTGCGTGTAAAAGTGCTGGAAGTCGACGACCGCGGGCGCGTCAAACTTTCCATGAAAGCGGTGCTGGCGGAAGAAGCGCCACAACAGTAATTCCGCTTTCCTGTTTGAAAAAAATGGACGCTCCGGAGGTTTCGGGCGTCCATTTTTCATGCGGCGACACACATGGTCTCCGCGAAAAAACCGGCGGGGCGGCTTGAAAAGCGTCAGGCCGCCCGCAACACAAGGGCTTAGCGCAATTGACGCCAGGTCCTGCGCCCGATGTTGGGATGCTGGTTGTTTTTGACGCTGGTCACCTTGCCCTTGGTGTTGCTGTGGTACTTGGTGTCGCCACGCGCCACAATGCCGCTGCCCATGCCGACTCTTATGCCGCTGACGATGCTGCCGTCCGTGGCGAGGTCGTTCTTGTCGCCGAACTTGCCGTCATGGTCGAGGTCGAAGACGCTGAATTCCAGTCGGCTGCCGTCGGTGGGGTCGATTTCGTACATCCAGCCATCGCCGTCGGGTTGGCACTCATCGTCGTTGGGGATGATGGTGTTGAAAATCAGCCGGTC
>JAIRZG010000238.1 GCA_031267345.1 Zoogloeaceae bacterium | reverse complement strand
TGGCGCTTTTTCAGCGCCCATGCGGACCAGCTTGCTGAATTTATAAGCGTCGCCGCTTCCTGTGGCTGGACTTCCGAAGGTCCGGAACCGGAAGCTTTTTTCCGCTATTCAGCCAGCATCAAGGGCGTTGCCGAACACATGACGGCCTGTGTTCCTCTACTGGAAAAACACCAGGCGCCGGAAATCGCGGAGGCCATCCGCAAGGCGCTGTCCGGACAGCCGTGAAGCGCGACATTGCCGTTCGCCGCTTTTATCCGCTTTTGCCCCAGCCGCCTTCAGCGCGTTCTTCTCCGACCTGCCCGCTTATCAAGGATGATGGCGGAACAGGACGCCAGATGCTTTACTGTCCCCTGTCCTCCGTCCCCTGATTCGCGTATTTTTCGCTTTGGGCAGCATCTCCGGGTAATCGGACGAATAGTGCAATCCCCGGCTTTCCTTGCGTTTCAGGGCGGATCGGATGATGAGGCTGGCGGTGGCGACAAGATTCCTGAGTTCGATCAGATCGTAGCTTACCCGGAAATGGGCGTAGAACTCGCCGATTTCCCGTTCCAGCAAGCGAACGCGGCGCAGGGCGCGGCGCAGGCGCTCTGTGCTGCGGACAATGCCGACGTAATCCCACATGAGGCGGCGCAGTTCATCCCAGTTGTGGGCGATGACGACTTCCTCCTCCGCCTCCGTCACCCGGCTTGCGTCCCAGGCGGGCAGTTCGGGCGGCGGCAAAAGCGGCTGATTGAAAATGTCCTCGCTGGCGGCCCTGGCGAAAACCAGGCATTCCAGCAGCGAGTTGGAAGCCAGCCGGTTCGCGCCGTGCAGACCGGAACAGGAGGCTTCGCCGACGGCGTAGAGACCGGGAATCTCCGTGCGTCCGGCAAGGTCGGTGACAATGCCGCCGCAGGTGTAGTGCGCGGCGGGAACCACGGGGATGGCTTCTTTGCTGATGTCGATGCCGAATTCCAGGCAGCGGGCGTGGATGGTGGGAAAGTGCGCCTTGATGAAAGCCGCGCCCTTGTGGGCAATATCGAGAAAGACGCAATCGATCCCGCGTTTTTTCATTTCAAAGTCAATGGCGCGGGCGACCACATCACGCGGCGCGAGTTCGGCGCGCGCGTCGTGTTCCGGCATGAAGCGCGCGCCGTCCGGCAGCTTCAGGAGACCGCCTTCGCCGCGCACGGCTTCGGAAATGAGAAAGGATTTCGCCAGCGGATGAAACAGGCAGGTCGGGTGAAACTGGATGAATTCCATGTTGGCGACCGCACAGCCCGCGCGCCAGGCCATCGCAATGCCGTCGCCGGTGGATGTGTCGGGATTGGTGGTGTAAAGATAGGCTTTGCCCGCGCCGCCAGCGGCAATCAGGGTATGACGGGCGCGGATCGTCCGGATTTCCCCGCTCCGGTTATCCAGCGCATACGCGCCCAGACAGCGGTTTTCCGGCAAACCCAGCTTTACGCCGGTAATCAGGTCAATGGCGATGTGTTGTTCCAGAATGGTGATGTTCGGATGCGCGCGCGCCTTGCGGGTGAGGGTTTCCTGCACGGCGAGGCCGGTGGCGTCCGCCACATGGATGATGCGGCGCGCGCTGTGACCGCCTTCGCGGGTGAGGTGATAGCCGGAAGCGTTCTTGGTGAAGGGCACGCCCTGGGCGATCAGCCATTCAATCGCCTGCCGACCGTTTTCCACCACAAAGCGCGTTGCCGCAAGATCGTTCAGATACGCGCCGGCGATGCAGGTATCCTGAATGTGGGCTTCAATGGAATCCTGATTGTCCAGCACCGCCGCAATGCCGCCTTGGGCGCGGCTGGACGCGGTTTCTTCCAGTTCACGCTTGGCGATCAGCAATACCCGGCAACGCGCCGCCAGCAACAGCGCCGCCGCCTGTCCGGCCAGACCGCTGCCGATAATCAGCACGTCAAAGGTCAAAGCAGGGGAAGCGGGCACGGCGCTTTATTGATCCCGAATCAGGCGCACGGAAAGTTGCGCCCCCAGCCAGCCCAGCGCCGCGCCGCTGGCGATGAGGGCGAGGCTGTGCAAAAACGAGGGGCCGCGCAGGACAAAGGCGCTGCCGTAGAGCGCCGCCAGTCGACTGACGGGCGGGCTGAGCGCCAGGACGCCGACAAGCAGCAACAGGGCCGCCATCAATCCACCCAACGCGCCTTGCAGAACGCCGGAATAGCAGAAAGGGCGGCGGATGAAGGCGTCGGTCGCGCCGATCAGCCGCGCGACTTCGATTTCTTCGGCCTGTCCCAATACTTGCAGTCGAATGGTGTTGAAGGTGACGGCAATCAGGCCGACGGCGAAAATGACAGCCAGAAGATGCGCCGCCAGACGCCCCAGACGCAAAAAGGCGTCAAACCGCTTGATCCAGGCGGAATCCAGTTGCACATGCGCCACGCCCGACCAGGCGCTCAAAGTCGCGCGCAGGGTTTCCAGATGATCCGGATCCGCGTCATTGGGTTCGAGAATGAAGGCGTCGGGCAGCGGGTTTTTCGGCAGACTGGCGATAATTTCCGCCATGCCTTCGTTGGCTTCCATCTGGCGCAGCGCCGCGTCGCGGGAGACAAAACGCCATTGACCGGGCAGCAGGGTTTCCAGACGTTTTTCGATGTCCGAGCGCATTTTTTCGCCCGCCCCGGTGTGCAGGAACAGGCTCATCTGTTGCGCGTTGCTGCTGTTGGCGCCCAGCGCCTTCAAGTTGTCGAGACACAGATAACCGGCGGCGGGCAGGGTCATGGCGATGCCGATCACCAGAATGGAAAGCAGGGTGTTCAAAGGACTGCCCGCGATCCTGCGGGCGGCGCGGACAAGGGCGGCCAAGTGTTGCTGGAGCCAGGCTTTCATGCGATCAGACTCCCGTGGCTGAGCGTCAGCACCCGCGCCGCGCAGTCGGGAAAGAGACCTTGCGGGGCGTGGGTGGCGATGATGACGGTGACGCGCACCTGATTGAAGGCGACGAACAAATCGAGCACTTGACGGGCGGATTCTTCATCCAGATTGGCGGTAGGTTCGTCCGCCAGCAGGATGGTCGGGCGATTGACCACGGCGCGGGCGATGGCAAGGCGTTGCTGTTCGCCGCCGGAAAGGGCGATGGGATTGGTTTTTTCACGCGCCAGCAAGCCGACTTTATCCAGCGCGGCGCGGGCGCGGCGTTGGGCTTCCCTGGGCGCGAGGCCGATGATTTCCAGCGGCAACAGGACGTTTTCCAGCGCCGAACGGTCAAACAGCAGCTTTTGATCCTGAAACACCAACCCCAGATTGCGGCGCAAAAAGGGCAGCGCGGCGGGGCGCAGGGCGATGAGATTCTGCCCATTGACAATCAGGCTGCCGGAAGTCGGACGCTCAATGGCGGAAAGCAGCTTCAACAGCGTGGTCTTGCCCGCGCCGGAATGACCGCCGATCAGCGCCATTTCGCCGTCCGCGATTGTAAAGCTGACATTTTTCAGAGCTTCAAAGCCGCCGGGATAACGTTTGTAGAGTTGGCTGCCGACAATCATGCGAACAATGCCTCCACAAAATCCCGCGCCACGAACGGGCGCAGATCGTCAATGCCTTCGCCCACGCCAATAAAGCGAATCGGTTTGGGACACTGGCGGGCGATGGCGGCGATGACGCCACCCTTGGCCGTACCGTCGAGCTTGGTCAACACAAGCCCGCTCACACCGATGGCGGCGTCAAAGGCCTTCACCTGTTGCAGGGCGTTCTGGCCGATGTTGGCGTCCAGCACCAACAAGACTTCATGCGGGCCGTCGGCTTCAGCCTTTTGAATCACGCGGCGCACCTTGGCGATTTCTTCCATCAGGTTCTGCTGGTTGGGCAGGCGTCCGGCGGTATCCGCCAGCACAATGTCGATTTTGCGGGCGCGGGCGGCATGGATGGCGTCAAAAATGACCGCTGCCGGATCGCCGGATTCCTGGGCGACGACCGTAACCTGGTTGCGCTCGCCCCAAGCCAGCAATTGTTCGCGGGCAGCGGCGCGAAAGGTATCGCCCGCCGCCAACAACACGCTTTTGCCCTGGGACTGAAAATACTTCGCCAGTTTGCCGATGGAGGTGGTCTTGCCCGCGCCATTCACCCCCGCCAGCATGATGATGTAGGGATTATGCGTGGCAGTGTCCAAAGGCGCTTCTAGAGGCGCGAGCAAATCGACAAAAGCCGCCGCCAACGCCGCCTGGATACTCGCCGCGTCGTCCAGTTTCTTCGCCTTTGCCCGCGCTTTCAGGTTTTCCAGCAGATACCGGGCAGCCTCCATGCCGACATCGGCGGTGAGCAGCAATTCTTCCAGTTCCTCCAGCAGTTCCGCGTCCACCTTGCCGCGCGAGAACAGGGTTTTGACGCGCCCGCCCAGATGGGCGCGGGTGCGCGCCAACCCGCCAAAGAGCCGCTCACGCCAGCCCGCAGGCGGATTCGCGTCCGCAGAAGGGTCAGGTTTGTTTTTCAGGAAACTGAACATGGGGCTTTCAGATAAAGGCTTCGGGCGAAAACGCCGCTCATCTTACGCCTTGTGACGCCGGACAATGGAATTCCGGCGATTCTATCAGAAAGCCCACCCGGAAATGTCGCAGGAAAAATCATGACAAAGACAAATTTTTGCGCCTTCCTGCCTGGAATACAGATTCGTTGAACCATCCATATCATGATTTGCAGGATGCAACGGCGGGACATGATTCCAGTGTTGGAACGCGACAAGTTGCGCGGGTCAAGGGATTTTCTTCGCACGTATGCTGGCGAGGCAGGTATAGCCGCCATTCACCAGCAACTTCTTCACGCTGTCCGGCGCGCCTGCATAGCACTGGAACGCCTGCAGCGCGTTCCAGTATGTCGGGCTTCCCTTCTTCCGCATGGATCCAGAGACGTCAGTAGTAGTACACCAACTGCCATTCCTCACGCCACCTTGCGTTGCATCGTAGAACTAACTCCGGTTGAAACCCCGTCCTTTAGGGCGGTAGGAGCCTATCCCGCCCTAAAGGACGGGGTTTCAGGCGACCGTTTTGGGAGGGGAGAGAAACTCCTTCCAAAACACGTTAGACCGACAGGCCTGAAGGCCTGTCGCTAATTTCTTGCTGGCGCGACGACCGCTCACAAATTCCACATCATTCGCAGCCTCAAGCCACGTACCGAGCCACTGCCAAAATCGGAAAACAAACAAAGGGTTTTCGCAGTTGATTCAGTCGTCGTCGTCCAGCGCCAGGGCTTTTTGTTGGCGGGTGATGAATTCCTGCATACTGTCGATGCCGCGCATTTGCAGGATGGCGTTACGCACGGCGGCTTCGATGAGCACGGCAAGGTTGCGCCCCACGACCACGGGAATCACCACCTTGCGAATGTGCACGCCGAGAATTTCCTGGGTTTGCGCGTCCAGCGGCAGGCGCGGGGCTTCCGCGCCGACAACGGGTTTTTGCAGGTCGACGATGAGTTTCAGCTTCATTTTGCGCCGCGCCGCCGTTTCGCCAAAAATGGCGCGGATATTCAACAATCCCAAACCACGCACTTCCAGATAATCCTGCAACATGCCGGGGCAGCGGCCTTCCAGCGTGGAAGGCGCGATGCGCGCGAATTCGACCACATCATCCGCCACCAGCCCATGTCCGCGCGAAATGAGTTCAAGGGCAAGTTCGGATTTGCCTACGCCGGAATCGCCGAGAATCAACACGCCCATGCTCAACACGTCCATGAAGACGCCATGCACGGAAGTGCTGTCCGCCAACCGCCGCGCCAGGTAGATGCGAAGCTGGTCAATGACGGCGGCGCAGGGTTTGTCCGAGGTAAACAGCGGCGTTTGCGTGGTCTCGCAGAGATCGCGCAGCGCCTCCGGCACGGGCAGGTTGTCGGAAACGATGATCGCGGGCGGCAGGGCGGCGACGAGTTCGCCCACCTGTTTGGAAAATTGCGCGCCGGAAATGCGGATGAGCCAGTCGACTTCCGCCGGGCCGATAACCTGCAGGCGTTCCGGATGAATGAGGTTCATGTGCCCCACCACATCCGCGCCGTAGTTGCCGGACTCCTTGAGACTGATATGCCGCTTGGCGGCAATGGCGATTTCCCAGTTCAGTTCCAGTTTGTCGCGGTGGTCTTCAAAGAGCTGGACGAGACTGACTTCCTGCATGGCGGCGTTCCAAAAGATTCAGACGTTCACGGCGGCGAAGATGTTGCGCACACTGGCGGCGTTCGGCGCGGCGAGGAGCTTTTCACGAAAGTCGCGTTCGGCAAAACAGGTCGCCAGCGCCGCGAGGATTTGCAGCGATTCTTCCGTCGCCTGTTCCGGCGCGAGCAGGACAAAAATGAGCTGCACCGGACGCGCGTCCGGCGCGTCAAAGTCTATAGGCGCACGTAGGCGAATAAACGCGCCCAGCGTTTTTTTCAATCCCTTGATGCGTCCGTGCGGGATGGCGACGCCTTGTCCCAGACCGGTCGACCCCAGCTTTTCGCGGGTCAACAGGTTGTCAAACACAAGGGCGTGGTCAATGCCGCAACTGGCCTCAAGGCATTGTCCGGCTTCTTCGAAAATCCGTTTTTTGCTGCTGGCGTCCAGATCCAGAAGAATATGATCTTCCAGCAGAAGTGAGGCGATAGGGTTCATGGTGATGGGGCTGAAAGAACCTCCGCCGGAGAGGCTTCTCCGACGGAAGGATTCAGACTACTCCGCAAGATGACGGGTGACTTTGTTGCCGCGATGGTGATCGCCGAGTTTCTGCTTGTGCTTTTGCACCTGGCGATCCAGTTTGTCGCACATGCTGTCGATGGCGGCATAGAGGTCATTTTCGCTGCTTTCCACGAAAATTTCCCGCCCCGGCACATGCACGGTGATTTCGGCTTTCTGTTTCAGCTTTTCGACCGAAAGTATGGCGGTAATGCCCGTAACCCGCTCAAAGTGATTGATGACGGGTTCCAGCTTGTTTTCCACATAGTCGCGCAATGCGGGCGTGACTTCGACATGGTGACCGCTGATTTGCAGATTCATGTTTTCTCCTTGTTTACAGGGTCTTGCGTAAATTAACCGGCGGAATGTTGAGCGCCTCGCGGTATTTTGCCACGGTGCGCCGCGCCACAACGACCCCTTGTCGGCCTAGTATTTCGGATAATTGACTGTCCGACAAGGGCTTCTTGCCATCTTCTTCCCCAATCAACTGCTTGAGCAGGGCGCGGATGGCCGTGGCAGAACAGGCACCGCCGCTATCGGTGGACACGTGGCTGCCAAAGAAGTATTTGAGTTCAAAAATGCCGCGCGGCGTCGACATGTATTTCTGACTGGTGACGCGCGAGACGGTGGATTCATGCAGTTCGAGCGCATCGGCGATTTCCCGCAGCACCAGCGGTCGCATGGCGATATCGCCGTGTTCAAAGAATTTGCGCTGACGCTCGACAATGGCTTGGGAGACGCGGGCAATGGTATCAAAACGCTGTTGCACATTCTTGATCAGCCAGCGCGCCTCCTGCAATTGACCGGAAAGCGCGCCTTCGCTGCGCCGTTGCCGGGAGAGGATTTCCGCATACAGACGATTGATCCGCAGCTTGGGATAGGCGTCAGGATTGATTTGCGACACCCAGCGTCCGCGCACCTTCCTGACGATGACATCGGGAATGATATAGCGGGCGTCGAGCGGCGTAAAGCTCGCGCCGGGGCGCGGATCAAGGCGGACAATCAGGGCATGGGCGGCTTTCAGGTCTTCGCTGGAACAGTCCAGCAGCTTCATGATTTTGTTGAAGTCGCGCCCCGCCAGTAGATCAAGGCATCGGTCGACAATCGACAACGCCAGATCGCGCGTCGGGGAAGTCGCCATCGCCTTGAGTTGCAGGCCCAGGCATTCCTGCGGCGAACGCGCGCCCACGCCGGTCGGGTCAAGGCTTTGCAGTTGTTTCAGGGCGACTTCCAGATCATCGGCATCGATTTCGTACTCCGGCGGGATGGTATCCCGCAGTTCTTCCAGGGAAGCGGAAAGATAGCCGTCGTCATCCAGACCTTCCGCGAGAAAGCGGATCAGGGCTTTGTCTTCGTCGGAAAAGCGGGAAAGATTCAGTTGCCAGCAGAGGTGATCGTGCAGGGTCGTGGCGGCGGGCTGCAAATCCTGGGCTTCGACTTCATCGTCATTGCGGTCATGGCTGCCGCTCCCGGAATTGCCGTAGCTGCCGCTATCCTGAAACCAGCGGTCTTCCTCGATTTCCGTGGGAGAAAGCTCCGTGCGTTCCGGTGACTGGAATTCGTCGCCTTCAGGCGCTTCGCGCTCGTCACGGATGGGGTTTTCCCGGCTGTCCTTGCCGTTTGCGCCGTTGTAGGCGAGTTCGTAAGCGCGGTCATTTTCGTCTTCGCGCTCCAGCAGGGGATTGTCTTGCAGATAGCGCCCGATTTCCTGATTCATTTCCAGGGTCGAGAGCTGTAACAGCTTGATCGCCTGCTGCAACTGCGGCGTTAGCGCCAGTTGTTGGGAGAGCTTGATTTGCAGGCTTGGCTTCATGCGAAGGATGGAATTCCCGTGAGTGCCGCTGGGTTACAGGCGGAAGTGCTCGCCCAGATAGACTTTACGCACGTCTTCATTATAGACAATCTCGTCCGGCGTTCCCCGCGCCAGCACTTCACCCTCGTTGATAATCCAGGCGTGATTGCAAATGCCCAGGGTCTCGCGCACATTATGGTCGGTAATCAGCACCCCGATGCCCTGTTCGGTCAAAAAACGGATGATTTTCTGGATGTCCAGCACGGCGATGGGGTCGAC
>JAIRZG010000157.1 GCA_031267345.1 Zoogloeaceae bacterium | reverse complement strand
GCTTCCACTTCCCGAAACACCTCATCAATGGAAGCAAAGGGCAACAAACGCGCCGCATGACCAAACTGCTTGACGGCGGCGGATTCGGAAAAAGTGCCCAGAGGGCCAAGAAAGGCCACCGCCAGCGGCTCTTCCAGCGACAGACAGGCGGACATCACCTCGCGGAAGAAAAAGGTCACGCTTTCATCCGGCAACGGCCCCGCGTTCAAATCCTGCAAACGCCGCAACACCTCCGCTTCCCGCGCAGGTCGGTAATGGCTCGCCGCCGCATCCGCCGCGCCATGCCGCGCCTTGATGACGCCCACCTGCTGCGCACAACGCGCCCGCCGGTTCAGGAGCGCCAGCAGTTGCGCGTCAATGTCATCAATCTCCTGTCGCACCGCCGCCAATTCCTGCTTCTGCTTATGCCCCATTCATGACAATCCGTGTTTTTGAAGTGTCGAATCATAACATGCGCCGCCCGCGACACGTCGCAGCGCGGCAGGTCGTTTCAGGGCGATGTATCCATGTCCGCAAACAGCAAATCCCTGTACAATCGCGTTTTCCGGAAAGCATCTCCCTTCTTGCATAAAAGGAACCCCGCCATGTCCAACCGCAGATTACTCCCTGCCCTTCTCCTCGTCAGCCCCCTGATTTTTGGCGGCTGCGCTACGGAAAGTTCACGCGCTTTGCCCGTGCAACAGGTCAGCAGCGCCAATCAGGCTTATAGCGGCGCGCGTTCCCTGGTTGCCGTGGGTAAATTTGATAACCGTTCCAGCTATTTGCGCGGCGTTTTTTCCGACGGCGTCGACCGGCTGGGCGGGCAGGCCAAGACCATCCTGATCACCCACTTGCAGCAAAGCAACCGCTTCAATGTGCTGGATCGCGACAACATGGAAGAAATCAAGCGGGAAAGCGCCCTCAAGGGGAAGGCGCAAAACCTGAAAGGCGCGGATTATGTGCTGACTGGCGATGTAACCGAATTTGGTCGCAAGGAAGTCGGCGACCGGCAGCTTTTCGGTCTGCTCGGTCGCGGCAAAACACAGGTTGCTTACGCCAAGGTCGCCCTGAATATCGTTGATATTTCGACCTCTGAAGTGGTGTTTTCCGTTCAGGGGGCGGGAGAATACGAACTCTCGAACCGCGAAATCATCGGCTTTGGCGGCACAGCCAGCTACGATTCAACCCTGAACGGCAAGGTGCTCGACTTGGCCATCAGCGAGGTGGTGGAAAAACTGATCGACGCCGTAGACAGCGGCGACTGGAAGCTCGTCAAACCTTGATCACACGCACTACGCACGGAAATGAAAAGCATGAAAAAAGTTACCTTGATGTTGCTTCTGGCCTTGTCCGCCGGCTGCCAGACGGCGCCCAAAACCCTCTACCAATGGGAAGGCTATCAGACGCAGGTCTATCAGTATTTCCGGGGAGAAGCGAAAGAAGCGCAGGTGGAAGCGTTGGAGCGCGGACTACAAAAAATCCAGTCCGCGAATGGCATCGCGCCGCCGGGCTACCACGCGCAGCTTGGCCTCCTGTACCTTGATCTGGGCAAAGACGACCAGGCTTTTCAGGCATTTAGCACCGAAAAATCCCTTTTCCCGGAAGCGACGGTCTACATGGATTTTCTGTTGAAAAACGCCCGAAACGCCCACCAACAGGAGCATAAATAACATGCGTCCCTGCAAAATTCTTACCGTGCTGGCGGCGCTTTGCGCCCTCATGCTCACTGGCTGCGCGACAACCGGGCGAAGCGGCTACGATTATTCGGCCTTTCGGGAAAGCCGCCCCCGTTCCATCGTCGTGCTGCCACCCCTGAATGAATCTCCCGATGTGCTGGCGACCTACGGCGTTTTTTCGCAGGTTACGTTTCCGCTGGCGGAGTCGGGTTACTACGTCCTGCCGGTGGCGCTGGTCGATGAAACCTTTCGCCAGAACGGACTCACCAATCCGGGCGACATTCACGCAACCTCGCCCGCAAAACTACGCGAAATTTTCGGCGCGGATACCGCGCTGTACATCACGGTTACGGATTATGGTCAGCGTTATCAGGTCGTGCAAAGCGCCAGCATCGTCACCGCCAGCGCCCGTCTGCTGGATCTGAAAAGCGGTCAAACCCTGTGGACAGGCCGCGCCACAGCCTCCAGCGAAGAAGGCAGCCGCAACGACAGCCTGCTGGCCATGCTATTGACTGCCGTGATCAAGCAGATCATTTCCAGCGTCCAGGACGACCCCAGCCTCCCCATCGCCGCGCGCACCAGCGCCAGACTGCTTTCCGCCGGTCACTCCGGCGGCATCCTCCATGGCCCGCGCTCTCCCCGGTATGAGCCGGACTAAAGACTTATCCGTAAATAGTTTGTACTATTATTTTGCCAAATGGCTCATGCTGCGGTTGTTTGCCAACGATGAGGTAGCTGAGTGCGTAGGGCGGATTAGCGGCGAAGCCGCGTAATCCGCCGACAAAGCCTTTCGCTGCGAAGCGACGCATGAATGGGAGCTTCCATTGGGGCGCTTCGCGCCAGGCTCATGACTACGCCCTGGCTAGGCGCGCGCCCTGTTCATCTGCGCATGGATCGCGCCTGCGCGGGGGATGAAACGCGCCAATGGGCGCTGGAACCGGGCGTTCTTCCTGTTGTGCCGCCCAAACACAATTGCGTCAACAGCCGGGAATACGACCGTGTCATGTATCGGCGCCGTAACGAAGTCGAATGCCTTTTCCGCCGATTCAAAGGCTTTCGCCGGACTTCCGACGTTGCAGTCCGCGTGGGCGTCTTGTCGCGTCGTTGGGAAGATCGGAACGTCCAATCCACAAAATCTCCGCCCCTGTGCTATATTTGCGCGCTTCTGTTTTTGGCCTTTGTTCAAGGATTTTTCATGGAAAACACCGCCCCGAATCTCAGCCCGCTGGAACGCCGTCTGGATATTTCCGTGCCGCTGGATACGCTCAATATCGCTATTGACGAGCGTTTGAAACGCATGAGCCGCTCCGTCAGGATACCGGGCTTCCGTCCTGGCAAGGCGCCGCTTTCCATCATGCGCCAGCAGTACGGCGCCAAGGCGTACACCGATGCGCTGGAAGACGCCGTGAAAACGGCTTTCGGCAAGGGCGTTACGGAACAAAAACTCAACGTGGCGGGCTATCCCCGCATCGAACCCAAGCCGGATCAGGGCGCCAACGACAAGACGCTGGAGTTTTCCGCCATATTTGAAGTCTTCCCGGAATTCGTTCCCGGCGATGTGTCGGACGCCCAAATCGAGCGTCCGGTGCTGGCGATCACCGACGCCGATGTCGATAAAACCATCGACATCCTGCGGCGGCAACGGATGCGCTACAATCCTACCGAACGTGGCGCGGCGAAGGATGACCGCGTGGTGATCGATTTTTGCGGGCGGAAAGACGGCGAGCCATTCGAGGGCGGCGCGGCGAAGGATTATCCCTTCGTGCTGGGCAAGGGCGTGATGCTGCCGGATTTCGAGGCCGCCGTGGAAGGATTGAAAGCCGGAGAAGCGAAAACCTTTGATCTCACCTTTCCGCGGGATTACACCGCCAAACATCTGGCGGGCGAGACGGTGCAGTTCGAGGTGACGGCCAGACAGGTGATGGCGCCGACCCTGCCGGAAGTGGATGCGGAGTTCGCCCGAACCCTGGGCGTCGAGGATGGCGACATCGCCAAAATGCGCACTGAAGTCGAAGGCAACCTGAAGCGCGAAGTCAAAAAACGCATCGAAGCCCGTCTCAAGGAACAGGCAATGGACGTCCTGTTGACCGCCAATCCGATTCCCGTGCCACAGGCGTTGGTCGACGTGGAAACGCATAACATGATGGCGGCGGCGCGTCAGGATCTCGAAAAACGCGGCGCGGACAGCAAAAGCCTTCCCATGCAGACGGAATGGTTCGTGGAACGCGCCAAACGCCGCGTGACGCTTGGCCTGATTTTTGCTGAAGTGGTCAAGGTCGGTAATCTGCGCGCCAAACCGGAACAGGTCAGGGCATTGGTCGAAGAAGCTGCCGAAACCTACGAAACGCCGCAGGAAATGGTGAAATCCGTATATGCCAACGCCAACGCGCTGACCAATGTGGAAAATGCGGCGACGGAAAACAACGTGGTCGCCTGGACGCTGGAACGCGCCAAGGTCACGGAAAAAGCCGTCGCTTTTGAAGAATTGATGGGGCTGCAAACCACTTGAATGTAATCTGCGCGAATAAAGGAAAAATGGTCATGGAATACGATTTGACAAAACCCAGGGCGCTGGGTCTGGTGCCGATGGTGGTGGAGCAAAGCGGACGCGGCGAACGCGCCTACGACATTTATTCCCGTTTGCTGAAAGAACGGGTGGTGTTTCTGGTTGGCCCGGTGACGGATGACATGGCCAATCTGGTGGTGGCGCAACTCCTGTTTCTGGAAGCGGAAAATCCCGACAAGGATATTTCCCTGTACATCAACTCGCCCGGCGGTTCGGTGACGGCGGGGCTTTCCATCTATGACACCATGCAGTTCATCAAACCCGATATTTCCACCCTGTGCATGGGACAGGCCGCCTCGATGGGCGCGTTTTTGCTCTGCGCGGGCGCAAAAGGCAAACGCTTTGCGCTGCCCAACGCGCGCATGATGATCCATCAACCGCTGGGTGGCTTTCAGGGTCAGGCGTCCGACATCGCCATTCACGCCAGGGAAATTCTCGCCATCCGCGAAAAGCTGAATCGCATCATGGCGGAGCATACCGGACAGCCGGTTGAGCGCATTGAAAAGGATACTGATCGGGATAATTTCCTTTCCGCGCCAGAGGCCGCCGAATACGGCTTGATCGACCGCGTGATGATGCGCCGCGACACGGCGGCATGACCTTTTGAAAAACCCGCCGGAGACGCTCAAATGACGGACAAGGATAAACACGGCAGCGAAAAACAGTTGTATTGCTCGTTTTGCAGCAAGAGCCAGCATGAGGTGAAAAAGCTGATTTCCGGGCCGCCTTCCGTATTCATCTGTGACGAGTGTATCGCGCTCTGTAACGACATCATCCGCGACGAACTGCCCGCTGACCAGCTTTTACGCAACGAAACCGACAGCCTGCCCTTGCCGCGCGACATCGCTGACCATCTCGATGATTATGTTATCGGGCAGGAAACCGCCAAACGCATACTGGCGGTGGCGGTGTACAACCACTACAAGCGTCTGCGCTACCAGGGCAAGGTGGATGACGTGGAACTGGCGAAAAGCAATATCCTGCTCGTCGGTCCCACTGGTTCCGGCAAGACCCTGCTGGCGCAAACGCTGGCGCGCATGTTGAACGTCCCGTTCGCCATGGCCGACGCCACCACGCTCACTGAAGCGGGTTACGTGGGCGAGGACGTGGAAAACATCATCCAGAAGCTCCTGCAAACCTGTGATTACAATGTCGAAAAGGCGCAGCAGGGCATCATTTATATTGACGAAATCGACAAAATCTCGCGCCGTTCGGAAAACCCCTCGATCACCCGTGATGTCTCCGGCGAAGGCGTACAGCAGGCGCTCTTGAAGCTGATTGAAGGCACCATTGCCTCCGTCCCGCCGCAGGGTGGGCGCAAAAAGCCCAATCAGGATTTTACCCAGGTGGATACCTCCAACATCCTGTTCATTTGCGGCGGCGCGTTTGACGGACTGGAAAAAATCATTCAGGCGCGCTCCGAAAAAGGCGGCATCGGCTTTGCCGCCACAGTGAGAAGCAAAAGCGAAAAACGGATCGGCGATGTATTGCGCGATGTGGAACCCGATGACCTGATCAAGTTCGGCCTGATTCCGGAAATCATCGGGCGTCTGCCAGTGGTCGCCACCTTGCAGGAACTGGAAGAATCGGCGCTGGTGCGGATTCTAACCGAGCCGAAAAACGCGCTGGTCAAGCAATACCAGAAACTTTTCGACATGGAAAATGTGGAACTGGAAGTGCGTCCCGCCGCGCTCGTCGCCATCGCCAAACAGGCGCTGGACAGAAAAACCGGCGCGCGCGGTTTGCGCTCCATTCTGGAGCAGGTGTTGCTTGATACCATGTACGACCTGCCCGGTATGGAAAACGTGACCAAGGTGGTGATCGACGAAAACATGGTCAGCGGCGACGCCAAACCCCTGCTGATCTACGCCGATCAACCCAAAGTTTCCGGCTCCAATTGACGAGAAATCCCGCACGCGGCGTTTTTTTCCGGTCGCGCGCGGGCTTGAAAAATTCATTATCATCCCCATCTTTGCTGTAGTTCTTTTATTTTTTCCCAATCCCCCAAGGCGCTCCCATGTCCAACCCTCCCCGTTTTCCGGAAAACCAGACGTTCGTGTTGCCGCTTTTGCCCTTGCGCGATGTCGTGGTTTTCCCGCATATGGTGATTCCGCTTTTTGTCGGGCGTCCCAAGTCCATCAAGGCGTTGGCGCTGGCGATGGAAAGCAACCGCGCCATCGTGCTGGTGGCGCAGAAATCGGCGACCCAGGACGAACCGGAGGCGAAAGACCTGTATCGCGTGGGTTGTCTGGCGACCGTGCTGCAAATGCTGAAATTGCCCGATGGCACGGTCAAGGTATTGGTGGAAGGACAGCAGCGGGCGCGGATCGAGGCGGTGGAAGACGATACGGATCGCTTTGTCGCCCATACCGTTGTCCTGGCCGAGGACAGCGAAGACGATTATGAACAGGAAGCCCTGCGCCGCACTGTGCTGGCCCAGTTCGACCAGTATGTAAAGCTGAACAAGAAAATTCCACCGGAGATTTCCGCTTCCATCGCCAGCATCGAGGATGCCGGACGCCTGGCGGATACCATTGCCGCGCACCTGCCCTTGAAGCTCGACCAGAAGCAGGGCATTCTCGAACTCATGAGTGCGCGCGCGCGCATCGAACGCCTGCTGTCGCAATTGGAATCCGAGATGGACATCCTGCAAGTGGAGAAACGCATTCGCGGGCGTGTAAAGCGTCAGATGGAAAAAAGCCAGCGCGAGTATTACCTGAACGAGCAGGTCAAGGCCATTCAGAAAGAACTGGGCGAAGGCGAGGATGGCGCGGATCTGGAAGAACTGGACAAGAAAATCCAGGCCGCCGGCATGAGCAGGGAAGGTCTGGCCAAGGCGCAGGGCGAATTGAAAAAGTTGCGCCTGATGTCGCCCATGTCCGCCGAAGCGACGGTGGTGCGAAACTACATTGATACGCTGGCGGGGTTGCCCTGGCGCAAGAAAACCCGTACCAGCAAAGACTTGCGCGTGGCGGAAAGAATCCTCAACGCCGACCATTACGGGTTGGAAAAGGTCAAGGAACGCATCATCGAATATCTGGCGGTGCAGCAGCGGGTCGACAAGGTCAAGGCGCCCATTCTCTGCCTGGTCGGCCCGCCGGGTGTGGGCAAGACCTCGCTGGGGCAATCCATCGCCCGCGCCACCAGTCGCAAGTTTATTCGCATGTCCTTGGGCGGCGTACGCGACGAAGCCGAAATTCGCGGGCATCGGCGCACCTACATCGGCTCCATGCCGGGCAAGATTCTGCAAAATTTGAGCAAATCCGGTGTGCGTAATCCCCTGTTCCTGCTCGACGAAGTAGACAAACTGGGTCAGGATTTTCGCGGCGATCCGGCTTCGGCGCTACTGGAAGTGCTCGACCCGGAACAGAACCATACTTTTCAGGATCATTACGTGGAAGTGGATTTCGACCTCTCCGACGTGATGTTCGTGGCGACGGCCAATACCCTGAATCTTCCGGCGGCGCTGCTGGATCGCATGGAGATCATCCGCCTTGCGGGGTATACCGAAGATGAAAAGGTCAATATCGCCATGCGCTATCTGCTGCCCAAGCAGATGAAGAACAATGGCGTCAAGAAGACCGAATTGAGCGTCACGGACGGCGCGGTGCTCGACATTGTGCGCTACTACACCCGCGAAGCCGGGGTACGCAGTCTGGATCGGGAAATTTCCAAAATCTGCCGCAAGGTGATCAAGACCCTCTTGATACGTAAGCGCAGCAGCAAGGTTATCGTCAACTCAAAAAACCTGGAAAAATTCTTGGGGGTGCGCCGTTACAACTTCGGCATGGCGGAAAAGGAAAACCAGACCGGGCAGGTTACGGGTCTGGCGTGGACTGAAGTGGGCGGCGAATTGCTGACCATCGAATGCGCGGTGATGTCCGGCAAGGGCAATATCCTGCGAACCGGTTCGTTGGGCGACGTGATGAAGGAATCGGTGGAAGCCGCGCGTTCCGTGGTGCGCGCCCGCGCCGAACGGCTGGGGATTCGTCCCGAAATTTTCGAGAAACAGGATATTCACATCCACGTGCCGGAAGGCGCGACGCCCAAGGATGGTCCTTCCGCCGGCATCGCCATGACTACGGCGCTGGTTTCCGCCTTGACGGGCATTCCTGTGCGTTGCGAGGTCGCCATGACGGGCGAGATTACCCTGCGCGGCGAAGTGCTGGCGATTGGCGGCCTGAAGGAAAAACTGCTGGCTGCCGTGCGTGGCGGTCTGAAAACCGCCCTGATCCCGCAGGAAAACGTCAAGGACCTGGTGGAAATGCCGGACAACATCAAAAATCGCATTGAGATTGTGCCGGTCAAGTGGATAGACGATGTGCTCGAACGCGCGCTGGAGCGGCGTCCCGAAGCCCTGCCGGAAGAGCCGCATCCGATCACATTGACGACCGAAAGTGTGCTGGAAAACAAGGAAAACGCGCCATTGATCAAACATTGACGCAGTATATGCAAAATGACGCCGGGGCAATCGGGTGAACAAAGCTGCCTAACCTGTTGTTTGGCGGTTTGTTCCGTCATTCTTGCAGGCGCCTTCACCCGTTGCGGGATACCGCATGTCCGAGTCCTCCGCCAACCACACCGGGACGCAGGCCGAATCGGCCACGTTTCCGGCCCACTTCAACGTCTTGCCCGATCCTCGTCTGCCTCATCCCTGCGTAAGTTGCGGGGGCGTCAGGCAGCGTTCACCCGATTGCCCTGAAAATGACGCGCTTAAGGCTGTTTCCTGACGGTGGTTTAGGGTAGTATTGCCGCTGGTCGGGTTTGGGGCTTGCGTTATGTTTCTGGCTTGAGACCTTGCCGGATGTTTTGTGTTTTTTTCCATCAAACCATGGGGGTTTTTGTGAAATGAATAAATCGGAACTGATTGACGCCATTGCTGCCGAAGCCAAGCTTTCCAAGTCTGCCGCCAGCAATGCGCTGGATGCGACCATCAAGACGGTGACGGGCGCGTTGAAGAAGGGGGATCGTCTCTCTCTGGTGGGCTTTGGCTCTTTCTGGGTGGGCGACCGCGCCGCGCGCACGGGTCGCAATCCGCAAACGGGCAAGCCGCTCAAAATCAAGGCGACCAGAGTACCCAAATTCACGCCTGGCAAGGCGCTGAAAGAACTGGTCAACAAAAAGAAGTGAAATTCCGGGCGTTTAGCTCAGTTGGTAGAGCGTCGCCCTTACAAGGCGAATGTCGGCGGTTCGAACCCGTCAGCGCCCACCAGTCCAAAAGGATACGGTTGCAAGACCGTATCCTTTTGTTTTCGGAAATATGCGTGTTATGACGCGCGGTCATTTTTTGTCTTCCCGCTTTGAGTTCTGCAAGCGGAGTGGCATAATCCTGTCGCTGTTGTCGAGAGGCGCAAGATGAAAAACAATGTTTTGCTGGTTCATGAATCCAATGTGATCCGCGCGGTTCTGGCACACCATCTGGCAGGCCAGTACAAGGTGGTTGAGGCGCTTGAGGGTGAGTTTGCGTGGCATACCGCGATGCTGAATCACGATATTTGCATGGTCATTTCCGGTCTGGATCTGTACCGGCTGGATGGCATGTCGCTGCTGGATCGTCTGCGTCACAGCAGTCTGGAACGGTTGAAAAAACTTCCCTTTTATTTCATCGGTTCGGAAAGCCGCATCGAAGCCATCGTGGATCAGGCCAAAAAGTCGGGCGTGACGGGGTTCATGTTCAACGGCATCAGCAAGGATGACGTGCTCGCCATCATGGCGCGACACACGGAAGACGCGGCAGATCCGGTGATTGCGCCCCCCAGACCTGCTCCGGCGGCTGCGCCCAAACCCGCTCCGGCTGCGGTGGAGTCCCTGTTGCCCGGCGGGTTGATTGCGGATCGCACCGCCACGCGCGGCAAGGGCAAGATGGGCAAGACGCCGCACAGCGCCGCGTTGTTGTCCGCCACCCTGTTTGCGGATGGCGTGCGCCGCATGTGTTCGCATCCGGGCACGCGGAACGCTGTGCTGATTTTCACCCTGGATGGTTATACCGCCATTGCCGCCAGTCTGGGCGCGCCCATTGCGGGCAAGATTATCGAAAAGCTGGCGCATCTGGTGCAGGAAAAAATCGGCGTCAGCGATATTGTCGGTTATGACCACCCCGGCGCTTTCGCCATCGTCGCCCAGAACAGCAGCATGGAAGCCTGCGCCGCGTTCGCCAAACGGGTCGTCAGGGGGCTTTCCGCCGCCAGCATCGCCTATCACGGCAAACCTGTCGTCATCAGCATCAGCGTGGGCATCGCCAGTCGTCCCGAAGACGGCAATCTGGAAGGCGACGCCTTGCTGGCGTTGGCGCGTTCACGGGCGATTGGAGCCAACAAGGCGGGCGGCGGCCGCATCCGCGCCAACTGAACTTTCCCCCCAACCTTTTGCGCCCCGCAGTCCATTTGGGCGCATCATTACTGAAGGCACAAGCCGCCCATGAGCGCACAAGTCCATAAAAACACCGTTGTCACGCTGGATTACAACGTCACCGATCCGGAAGGCGAATTGCTTGACGCAGGCGAGGAGGCGCTGGTCTACCTGCACGGTGGCTATGACGATATTTTTCCCCGCGTCGAGGAGGCGCTGCATGAAAAGCGCGTGGGCGATACCGTCACCCTCAAGCTGCAACCGGATAACGCCTTTGGCGAATACGACGCCAGTCTGGTGCAGGTTGAGCCGCGCGCCAACTTTCCGTCCGGCATTGAAGTCGGAATGCAATTTGAAGGCGCGCCAGAGGGCGCGGAGGAGGATGATTTTGTCCTCTATCGCGTGACCGAAATTACCGACGATACGGTCGTGCTGGACGGCAATCACCCGCTGGCGGGCGCAGCCCTGATTTTTACCTGCACCGTGACTGCCGTGCGTCCCGCCAGCACGGAAGAAATCGCGCATGGTCATGTGCACGGCGTGGATGAGGACGACGACGAAGATGACGTTGATGCGCCGGTACGCCACTGATACAGCGCCTTGGCGCGTCTGTCTGACGTTGCTGTTTCTTGGCGCGGGGCTGTTTTTTTCCGCGTGTAGCCGCACGGATCCGCAGGTCGCGCTGGAAGCCAGCGCCCATGAACTGCAATCCGCGCTGGAAGAAAAAGACGCCCGTCGCGTCCTCTCGCTGTTGAGCGAGGATTTTGCCACTGCCGCGCCCGAAAACGGGCGGGAATGGGCGCGCAGAACCATGCTCCTGATGTTTACCCGCTACCAGAACATCCGCGTCATGGTGTTGAGCAGCGAAAGCCGCATCGACGCCCAGATGCCCGACCGCGCCAGCAGCACCGCCAAAGTCGCCCTGATCGGCGCGGAAGGCTTGATCCCCGACAACGCCCGCCAGTTTCAGGTTCGCATGGGCTGGGTCAAGGACGGCAAAGACTGGAAACTCACCCGTCTGGAATGGGAATAAAGCCCTTGCGGGCGGCGATGCGCGCCTGCGGCGCGGGATCGTTCCAGATTGAACGCTGTTCCGCCGCGTCGTTGCGCGGACTTTTCACCCGCGCGGTGCGTCAGGAAATACAATGGAAAAAATATCGTTTAGCGACGGCAAACAGGAAGGGCTTGAGAAACGGTATCTGACAAACGGAGCCGTTTTGGAGAGCCAATATAAAAATAATTGCGCCGCCGTCGGTTTTTGCGTAAGCGTGGCGGATAAGGGAATCCCGCTTACGTCTCCCGAAATAACCCGTTTGAACAATAGAAAAACATAACCTGCAAATAATTACAAAGCTCGCCCTGTACGCATAATTCGCGCCCAAAGCGCCCTGACAGTCGATCCAATAAAATTAAACTCCTGTAAGTTCGTCTTCAAAATCACACGCCGCCGCTACGTTGATATTTTGCGAAATAAAATATTTCATTATTTTTTTAACGTTTGAAATATATTCAGTCGCGCCTATTTGAGGTTTTGGCGCGATATCTAAATAAAATTTATAATACAGAAAGCTATCGTCTCTCGCTTCGTTTGCGTAAAAACCGGAGTTTTCATTAACGTCAATCTCTCCAAAGTATGCGTTGATCGTCCTGAATAACTCTTTTTCCCCGTCGGTTAGCTTAACGATAATATCAATCAATTCTTCTCTGGCGCACCGAATATCAATAAACATTTTGCAATAAAGATTTCTCCCGTCAAATTCAATGCCATCGTTTAGTATTTCATCTTTGGTCAGAATTTCGACGTTCATTTTTGATCTTCTTTCGGTTTTGCATACTCTCTTTCTTTAACGATAAATCTAAATATTTCCCGCCTTTCGCCGCTATTTGTTATAAAATCGCCTTTTTCAAATTTCCACCCTTGATTAAAGACGTATTTGCCCGAAACAATCACGTAATTATTTGTTTTCATATACTCGATTAGTTCTTTTAGGCCGTCTCTGTTCAACAGATCAAAATGAGGCGTACTCTTTTTTATTTTGCCGTCAAGAACCTTTTGCAAGTGCTCAAAATCGACCATTTCGTCTTTCGTTATTTCAAGGTTAATAGTTTTGCCAAAGCGCATAACGTCGCTCTCCTTTCCATTGACTTCATTGACGCTAGACTGAACTGCGTAGCTCGCGCACAAGGACAAAACAAGCGCCGCGATCATTCCCGCCATAGCAAACCCTTTCTTTCTCGCTCGCTTGCTGAGTCCATGCCGACAACGCCATTGACTGCTTTGTCGTATGCAAAATCCAAGGCGCGCATAATTTGCGCCTTCTGTCAAGTCCTTCGCCACACTTCGACCTTGCTTAACGTGCAAGCTCAGAGGCGCGAAGCCGACTTACCGACATAGCGTCCCTCTGGAGCGGTGGGTTAGCGATGATAGAGCTTCGCATTAGTAACCTGATCAGAAGGAGTGAGGCGCTCTAAGGCGGTTGCCAATATCTCCAGGTTTTCATATCCCTCAAAGCGCATTACTTCGCTAGAACTGGTTGTGACAATTGCCGATGCCAATCGCCCAGATTTGTATTGAAGCCTTAAATTTTTTATTTGTGTGATGTCGACAGTAACAACGACATCTTTGTAGCTTATGATAATTTTCCCCGTACTTTCATTCAGTTCGAGAACAGGGTACGCCTCTGCTCCTTCTTTGATGATTCTGTAAGTTTTGAGTATTGGCGGGACGAATAGCGAGAGGCCAATTACAGGAAGAATCATGTCCAAAAGAGACTTCGCGCTCAACAAGGCTCCTGCACATCCAGCGGATAACAGGACAAGAAATAAAGCAAAGAGTGTCGATTTCCGGTTTTGTCGTTTGACATGCTCAGGGGTGACTTGGAATCGCATGATGGTCGCTAACGTCTATTCAGGGGCGGCAGCTTGCTGCCGCCCCTGTAATGAAGGGTTAAGTGGGGTTATTGGGGCACTACTCTGGTTGCGGGGAAAGCGGTTCGGCGTCGGCTTTGGACGCACGACGACGCCAGAAGTTGGCCAAGGCTTGATCAATGTTCTCCTGCGCGAACTCGTCCGCTTCGTGCTTGAACTCTAAGTAGGCTACAATCGCCGCAGCCTGCGCCTTGTTGAATATGGCTAGTTTGTGGCTTGCGTCTTCGAACCACGTCCGCGCCCCGTACCGCCGTGGGTTGGTCCTCTCCGTCCGAGCGCTGTCCGTCAACCCGTAGGTCAGATGGAACACGGGATTGGAGGAATCCAGTTGCCCGTCGATGTCGGCGATCAGGTACGCCGGCAAGTAGAACCGAAAAGCTTCGTCGGAGAAGAAGCTCAGCGCCGAAGCAAACCCATCCGGCACCCTATCAAGGAAGGCTGCGTCGAGTGCTCGCCAGTCAGTTTTTCCCTTGAACTCCTGCTCCAACAGGTACGGCTCGTTACCTTCGTTGCTTCCGCGCAGGCACCAATCGCCAGGGTACTCGACCTCAGCGTATGCGCCCCGGCTTGCCGCCTTTATCTCTTCTGCATCCCCAGC
>JAIRZG010000152.1 GCA_031267345.1 Zoogloeaceae bacterium | reverse complement strand
CGCGTTCGCGCGGTCTCAAGCCATTGAGAAAAGTGTCGACCACAGCCTTGACGTGAATTTCGATTTCTTCTTCGCCGGGTGGTGGGCGCAGTTGCATCACGCGCTCCAGATAAAATGAGCGCGACATGGCAATGAAACAACCAGCGGAAGCCAGACTATCCTGAACTTCGATCTCGCCCCGCGCCCGCGCGTTTTCCAGAATGTTCGCCAGCAATCGCATCGCTTTTCCCGGCCCCTGGGCAAAAAAGGTTTTTGCCCGCTCGCGGGAGGAAAAACAGTCGTTCAGAATAATCCGGCTGAGGGCGATGCCGTGTTCCGAGGCCAGAACAGTGGTGAGGTTGCGCGCGAAACGCATAAGCGTGGTACGCAGATCATGATTTTGTTCGATGTCGTCGGAAAACGCGGAAAGAATTTCCGTCGAAATTTCGCTCATCAGCGCGTTCACCAGTCCCGCCTTGCAGCCGAACGCCGTGTAGACGCTGCGGCGGGAGCCGCCCGCCCGCTTGATGATGGCATCAAGGCTGGGCGGGATGGCGCCCTGTTCGACGGACAATTCTCTCGCCGCGCTGAGCAGGGCGGCGCGGCGCTCATCGGGTTTGAGCCTTTGGGTTTTGGGCAAAAAACCTTTTCGTTTGGGTTCCGCAGTGTGCATCGACCTTTCCTTGTCAGGTCATCCACGCGGAATTGTCGTCCGCAAGGGCTAGTGGATGCTGGTTTTCATTTTGTTGATGGCCTGGAGTTGCGCGACGGCCTGGGCCAGCTCGGCTTCGGCGGAGGCCAGATCCATGTTGCTGGAACGTTGCGCCAGCGCTTCTTCGGCGCGGCGTTTGGCGTCCAGCGCCTTGGCCTCGTCGAGGTCGGCGGCGCGGATAGCGGTGTCCGCCAGCACGGTGATCAGTTGCGGTTGCACTTCCAGCATTCCACCAGAGACATAAACCAGCTCGAAGCGGTCTTCATTCGGCATTTTCAGGCGCACGGTGCCGGGTTTGATACGGGTAAGCAGGGGCGTATGCCGGGGCAGGATGCCCAACGCGCCGGATTCGCCGGGAAAAACGGCGGATTCGACGAGACCGGAGAAAATTTCTTCTTCGGCGCTCACGATGTCCACATGTATGGTGATGGCCATGTCGGGTTTCCTTTCGCGCAGACTTACTGCAAAGCCTTGGCTTTTTCGATGACTTCCGCAATGGAACCCACCATGTAGAACGCCTGTTCCGGCAGGTTGTCATAATCGCCGTTAACAATGCCCTTAAAGCCCGCGATGGTGTCTTTCAAAGACACGTATTTGCCGGGCGAATTGGTGAACACTTCGGCGACATGGAAGGGCTGCGACAGGAAGCGTTGAATCTTGCGCGCGCGGGCGACCGCCAGCTTGTCTTCCGGCGAGAGTTCGTCCATCCCCAGAATGGCGATGATGTCCCTGAGTTCCTTGTAGCGTTGCAGGGTGGTCTGCACGGCGCGGGCGACGCTGTAGTGTTCTTCGCCCACCACCAGCGGATCAAGCTGGCGGCTGGTGGAATCCAGCGGATCGACCGCCGGATAAATCCCCAAAGAAGCGATGTCGCGCGACAGCACTACGGTAGAGTCCAGATGCAGGAAGGTGGTGGCGGGCGAGGGGTCGGTCAAGTCATCCGCCGGCACATACACGGCCTGGATGGAGGTGATGGAGCCGACCTTGGTGGAGGTGATGCGTTCTTGCAGGCGCCCCATTTCTTCCGCCAGCGTCGGCTGGTAGCCTACGGCGGAAGGCATACGTCCCAACAAGGCGGAAACTTCCGTCCCGGCCAGGGTGTAGCGGTAGATGTTGTCCACAAAGAACAGGATGTCGCGGCCTTCGTCGCGGAAACGCTCGGCCATGGTCAGACCGGTCAGGGCCACGCGTAGACGGTTGCCGGGGGGTTCGTTCATCTGGCCGAACACCATCGACACCTTGTCCAGCACGTTGGAATCCTTCATTTCGTGGTAGAAGTCATTGCCCTCGCGGGTGCGCTCGCCCACGCCCGCGAATACGGAAAGACCGGAGTGCTGTTTGGCGATGTTGTTGATGAGTTCCATCATGTTCACCGTCTTGCCGACGCCCGCGCCGCCGAACAGGCCGACCTTGCCGCCCTTGGCGAACGGGCAGATGAGGTCGATCACCTTGATGCCGGTTTCCAGCAATTCCACGGAAGGCGAAAGTTCGTCGAACTTGGGCGCTTCGGCGTGAATGGCGCGTTTTTCGTCGGCTTCGATGGGGCCAGCTTCATCAATGGGACGCCCCAGCACATCCATGATGCGCCCCAGCGTGCCGTGCCCGACAGGAACGGAAATGGGCGCGCCCGTGTTGCTCACGCCCATGCCGCGCTTCAGGCCATCGGAAGATCCCAGCGCGATGGTGCGGACAATGCCGTCACCCAGTTGTTGCTGCACTTCAAAGGTCAAGCCTTTTTCGAGATTGCCGTGTTCGCTGGCAGCGTCCAGCAGGAGGGCGTCATACACCCTGGGTATCGCCTCGCGCGGAAACTGGATGTCAACCACGGCGCCGATACATTGCACAATTGAACCTTGACTCATGTTAAATCCCCAATCGTCTCAAAAGTCATCAAAAATCCAAAAAACCGGATCAGACAGCGGCAGCGCCGCCGACGATCTCGGACAATTCCTTGGTGATGGCAGCCTGACGCGCCTTGTTGTAGACCAGCTTCAACTCACCGATTACATTCTTGGCATTGTCGGAGGCCGACTTCATGGCGACCATGCGCGCCGATTGCTCGGAGGCCATGTTTTCCGCCACCGCCTGATAGATCAGCGCCTCGACGTAACGCACCAGCAGGCTGTCAATCACCAGTTTGGCGTCCGGTTCGTAGAGGTAATCCCATTGGGAATGGCCTGCCACGCCCACTTCTTTACCGGACAAGGGCAACAACTGCTCAATGGTCGGCTCCTGCTTCATGGTGTTGATGAAGCGGGTGTTGGCGATATACACCGCGTCCAGTTCCCTGGCGACAAAAGCATCCAGCAGCACCTTGACCGGGCCAATCAGTTTTTCCAGGCGCGGCGTGTCGCCCAGTCCTTCGACATGGGAAACGAGATTGACGCCCGCCCGTTGCATGAAACCAAAGCCCTTGTTGCCGATGCAGGTGACGGAAAGTTTGACGCCGGAAACGTCCCAGTCCTTCATCCGCGTGAGCGCCTGACGTAGCACATTGCTGTTCAGGCCGCCGCACAGCCCTTTGTCGGAGGTAATCACGATGAGGCCGACATTCCTGATCTCGCGTTCGCTCAGAAAGGGATGCCGGTAATCGGTCAGCGCATGGGACAGATTGGCCGCCATGCGCCGGATCTTCTCGCCATAGGGGCGGGCGGCGCGCATCCGCTCCTGCGCTTTACGCATTTTGGACGCAGCCACCATTTCCATGGCCTTGGTGATCTTGCGCGTGTTCTCCACGCTGCGGATCTTGTTGCGAATTTCCTTGCCGCTTGGCATGGCGCTCTTCCTTTCCGATTAGACCCAGGCGCCCTTGAAAGCGGTAATGGCGGCTGCCAGCGCTTTCTCGGTCTCTTTGTCCAGGTCTTTGCTCGTTTCCATCTTTTCCAGCACCTTGGCGGCGTTCTGTTTCAGATAGGCCAGCAGTCCCTTTTCAAACTCCAGGGCGCGCTTCACGTCAATATCCTCATAAAAGCCCTTGTCCGCCGCAAAGAGCGTCACCGCCATTTCGGAAATGCTCATGGGCGCGTACTGCGGCTGCTTCATCAGTTCCGTCACCATGCGCCCATGCTCCAACTGCTTGCGCGTGGCTTCGTCCAGATCGGAGGCAAACTGGGCGAAGGCCGCCAGTTCGCGGTATTGCGCCAGCGCCAGACGCACGCCGCCGCCGAGTTTCTTGATGACCTTGGTCTGCGCCGCGCCGCCGACGCGGGACACCGAAATACCGGCATTGATGGCGGGACGAATACCGGCGTTAAAGAGGTCGGTTTCCAGAAAAATCTGCCCGTCCGTGATGGAAATCACATTGGTCGGCACGAAAGCGGACACGTCGCCCGCTTGGGTTTCGATCACCGGCAACGCGGTGAGCGATCCGGTCTTGCCCTTGACTTCGCCTTTGGTGAGTTTTTCCACCCAGGCTTCGGAAACGCGCGCCGCGCGTTCCAGGAGGCGCGAGTGCAGATAGAACACGTCGCCGGGATAGGCTTCGCGTCCGGGCGGACGCCGCAGGAGCAGGGAGACCTGACGATAGGCCCAGGCTTGCTTGGTCAAGTCGTCATAAATAATCAGCGCGTCTTCACCGCGATCGCGGAAGTATTCGCCCATGGTGCAGCCGGAGTAAGGCGCGATGTATTGCAGCGCGGCAGTCTCGGAGGCGGAAGCGGCGACAACGATGGTGTATTCCAGCGCGCCGTGTTCTTCGAGCTTACGCACCACGTTGGCGATGGTCGAAGCCTTTTGACCGATCGCCACATAAATGCATTTTACGCCCGCGCCCTTCTGGTTGATGATGGTGTCAATCGCTACGGCGGTTTTGCCGGTTTGGCGGTCGCCAATGATCAGTTCGCGTTGACCGCGACCAATCGGCACCATGGCGTCGATGGACTTCAAGCCGGTCTGCACCGGTTGCGACACCGATTTGCGCCAGATGACGCCGGGGGCGACCTTCTCGATCTTGTCGGTGAGTTTGTTGTTCAGCGGCCCCTTGCCGTCAATGGGCTGACCGAGCGAATTGACCACGCGCCCCAGCAGTTCGGGGCCGATGGGCACTTCCAGAATGCGCCCGGT
>JAIRZG010000130.1 GCA_031267345.1 Zoogloeaceae bacterium | reverse complement strand
GGCGTCCCTTTTTTTTGTTCAACGGCGACAATTTCGTGCCAGGCGTCATAAAGCGCCGGACGCAGCAAATCGTTCATCGCGGCGTCGACAATGGCAAAATTTTTGGCGTCCCCCGGCTTCAGGTATTCTACGCGCGTCAGCAGCAGCCCCGCCTGACCCACCAGCCGCCGCCCCGGCTCGAGGATGAGTTTCAGTTTTCTGCCGCGCAAGCGCTCCAGCAAGGGCGCAAGGCATGCGGAAATTTCCGGCTCAATCTCGTCCTGCCGATAGGCAATGCCCAGACCGCCGCCCAGATCAAGATGTTCGAGGGGAATGCCGCGTTTTTCCAGCGCGTCCAGCAATACGAGCAAACGCTCCAGGGCTTCCATGAAGGGCGCGGATTCAAGAATCTGCGAGCCGATATGACAATCCACGCCGCGCACACGGATGTGCGGCAACTGCGCGGCGTGTTCATAGAGCGCCAGCGCGGCGTCGATGGGGATGCCGAATTTGGCGGTCTTCAGCCCCGTGGCGATGTAGGGATGGGTGGTTTTGGGATCGACATCGGGATTCACCCGCAGACTGATGGGCGCACGTTTGCCCAGCGTACCGGCAATTTCGTTGATGCGTTCGAGTTCGGCGGCGGATTCCACATTGAAGCAGAGAATATCCGCCATGAGCGCCGCGTGAATTTCCGCACGACTTTTGCCCACGCCGGAAAACACCACTTTGCCCGCGTCGCCGCCCGCCGCCAGCACCCGCGCCAGTTCGCCGCCGGAAACAATGTCAAATCCCGCGCCCATGCGGGCAAAAAGATTCAGAATCGCCAAATTGGAATTGGCCTTGACCGCGTAACAAACCAGACCTTCCGCGCCAGCGGGATGCGCGGCCAGCGCCGCCTGAAACGCGTACAGATTCGCGCGCAGGGCAGCGTGGGAATAGACATGACAGGGGGTGCCAAACGTCAGGGCAAGCTCCGGCAAAGCCAAGTCTTCCACATGCAGGACGCCCTGCCGACGGGCAGGAAAAGACGTATCCGGCGACATCATTCGGCGAGGTTCTCCGGCAGGCTGGCGTCGTCTTGTTCCGGCGCGTCGACAACGGTTACGGGCGCATCCTTGCCAAAGGCGCGCTCATATAACGACGGCGGCGGCGATCCGGCGGGTTTTTCCAGCGATCCCTTGATGCCGCAAGCGCCAAGGAGCGAAGCCGCCAGAAGAAGAAAAAGACATCGCATGATAAATTCTCGCGCCCGCCGCAAACACAGCGGGCAGCATTTGAAAAATAAAAAATGATAGCACATGCAGGCGCAGGCGCATGAATTTGACCAACGCGCAGACGCGCTTTTCGCGCAAGTTGAAAACCGGACAGACGCCCGCAACGCGAAGCCCCTTCAGGAAGTCTTCGCAAACAGCGATTGCCTCCTGGAGGCGGGAACATGGCGGGCTTAAAGCGTGAGCGGGATGCGCTCCGCCCGGCTTCTTCCCGCGCCAAAGGCGCGCATTGCCGCCCGCAAGGGCTATCAGGCAGGGAAAACGCCGAGCGACAAATAGCGGTCGCCGCGGTCACAGATGATGGTGACGATGACGGCGTTTTCGAGTTGACGGGCAAGGCGCAGGGTCACGACAAGCGCACCGCCGGAGGAGATGCCGGCGAATACGCCTTCTTCTTTCGCCAGTCGCCGGGTCATGTCCTCGGCTTCGGCCTGGGAGATGAATTCCAGTTGGTCGACCCATTGTTTGTCATAGATTTTGGGCAGGTAGGCGTCCGACCATTTGCGGATGCCGGGAATCTGGCTGTCGCCATCCGGCTGGCAGCCGATGACGCGAATCGCCGTGTTTTGCGACTTCAGAAACCGCGATGTGCCGATGATCGTGCCGGTCGTGCCCATCGCGGAGACAAAATGCGTGACGCTACCCGCCGTGTCGCGCCAGATTTCCGGTCCGGTTCCGGAAAAATGCGCTTCCGGGTTATCGGGGTTGGCGAACTGGTCGAGGATGATGCCTTCGCCCGCGTCGCGCATTTTGTTCGCCATGTCGCGGGCGACTTCCATGCCGCCGTTTTTGGGCGTGAGCACCAGTTCAGCGCCGTAGGCGCGCATCGTCTGCCGCCGTTCCAGGCTCTGGTTCTCCGGCATGACCAGAATCATGCGGTAGCCGCGCATGGTGGCGGCCATTGCCAGCGCAATGCCGGTGTTGCCGGAAGTGGCTTCGATCAGGGTATCGCCGGGTTTGATGTCACCGCGCGCTTCCGCTCCGCTGATCATGGAAAGCGCTGGCCGGTCTTTCACCGAACCCGCCGGATTATTGCCTTCCAGCTTTACCAGAATGGCATTGTTGCGCCGCCGGTTTTCTTCTCCCGGCAGACGTTGCAGTTCGATGAGCGGCGTATTGCCGACAAAATCTTCCAGTTTTTTGAAAACGGGGCGGGCAGGAGCATTCATTGTCTGGATAACCATTGCACATATTGGGAGACGCCTTCCTCCACCGTAGCGAACGGCGCGGCATAACCGATGGAACGCAGGCGCGTCAGGTCGGCTTGCGTAAAGGCTTGATACTTGCCTTGCAGGGCTTCCGGAAAATCGACGTATTCCAGCAGACCGCGCTTGACGATTTCTTCCAGGGCCAGCGGCGCTTCGCCTGCCAGCGCGCGGCAGCCATTGACCGTGGCGAGCGCCACAGCGTTGAAACTCTGCGCGCGTCCCGTGCCCAGATTGAAGATGCCGGATTTTTCCGGATGATCGAGAAAAAACAGATTGACCTTGACCACATCGTCAATGAAGACAAAATCCCGTTGCTGCTCGCCGTTGGCATAGCCGTGCGAACCTTTGAAGAGCTTGACCTTGCCTTCGTTCCTGAACTGGCGGTAGTGGTGAAAAGCCACGGAAGCCATGCGTCCCTTGTGCTGTTCGCGCGGGCCATAGACGTTGAAATAGCGCAGTCCCACCACTTGCGCGCCTTCCGGCGAACGCTGGCGCGCCATCTGGTCGAACAGGAATTTGGAATAGCCGTAGATATTCAGTGGTGCCTCGTACTGGCGTTTTTCCCGGAAAATGGCGCCGCCGCCATAGGTCGCGGCGCTGGAAGCGTACAGCAACGGCACTTCCTGATCCTGACACCAGTTGAGCAGGATGCAGGAATAGCGGTAGTTGTTCTCCATCATGTAGCGACCATCGGTTTCCAGGGTGTTGGAACACGCGCCCTGATGCAGGATGGCGTCGATTTCGCCATCGAAGCATCCATGTTGGATGCGCGCGATGAAATCTTCCTTGTCCAGATAATCGACAAGCTCGCAGTCAATGAGATTGCGGAATTTGTCGGCGCGCGTCAAATTGTCCACCGCGATAATCCGCCGCTCGCCACGCGCGTTCAAGGCCCTGACCAGGTTTGACCCGATAAACCCGGCAGCGCCGGTTACGACCACATAATTTGACATCTCGTTTGCCCAGAATCCGAGGTTGATTCCAAAACGTCATTGTCCGCCAGAACGCGGACAATACCCGAAAACGGAAGAAGATAACACATCGGGAAGCCGCCGCCAAAACACGCGGCGGATGATCTTGCCCCCGAAAAACGTATCCCTTGCGATGTGATGTAATCAACGCAAGGAGAATGAGATGACGAACAAAGCGAATCGTGCGCGTTACACGCACGAATTCAAGCAGAAAGCGGTGCGTCTGGTCGAAGGCGGACAGAGTCAGGCGAGCGTGGCCAGGACGCTGGGCGTGGCAGGCCAGACCTTGCTC
>JAIRZG010000172.1 GCA_031267345.1 Zoogloeaceae bacterium | reverse complement strand
CCGAGGATGGCAATATTCATGCTAATGGCTTATTTTTCCGGCGGATAATAACGTTGCGCCAACGCTTCGGCGGACTGATACACCGCCATGGCGTAAAAGCTGGAGCGGTTGTAGCGGGTGATGACGTAGAAGTTTTCGTAGCCCAGCCAGTATTCGGTGGGCGCGTCCGGCGTGACGAGATCGACGAAGGTGGCGGGCGCGTCGGGCATTTCGGCGGCGACGCCGCGTTCCGGCTTGAGACCCGCTTCTTGCAAGGCGGCAAGGCCAAGGGTGGGACGTATGCCGGCGTTTATCCAGTCCTGCAGGCATTGGGGCGCGACCCGGGTGACCTCGACGGGCAGGGCAACCGGCGCTTTTTCCCGCCAGCCGTGTTGGGCGAGAAAATGGGCGACGCTGCCGATGGCGTCCGCCGCGCTGCCCGCCAAATCGATGACGCCATCCTGATCAAAATCCACCGCGTAGCGGCGCAGGCTGCCGGGCATGAACTGCGGCAGACCCAGCGCGCCCGCATAGGAGCCAATGTAGCTTTCGGGATCGCGTTCCTGCTCGCGGGCGAGCAGCAGCAGTTGTTCGAGCTCCTGCCGGAAGTATTCGGCGCGGCGCGGGTCGTGAAAAGCCAGCGTGGCAAGCGCGGAAAAGGTGTTGAAATTGCCGGTGTTGCGCCCATAGAGGGTTTCGATGCCGATAATGGCGACGATGATTTCTTCCGGTACGCCGTAGAGAATGCTGGCGCGCGCGAGCGTGACGGCATTTGCCCGCCAGAAGACCAGACCGTTTTCGATGCGCTTTTTCTCCAGAAAACGGCTGCGGTAGCGTTGCCAGGAACGCTGCGTGGGCGTTTCGGGCGGCGCGACGAGTTTCAACACGCGGGCATCGGACGTCAGGCGGGCGAGGCGTTTCTGGATCTCCTGCGCGTCAAAGCCATGCAAGGTCTGCATCCGCTCGATAAAAAGCTGCGCCTCCGGGTGTTCGGAAAGTTTTTCGACGACCGCCTTTTCGGCCTGGGTTACGGGCGCAAAAACAAGGGGTAGAAGGAACAGAAAAAGACGGGCGGACATGGCGGGGTGCGCGTGGGCTTGGAAGAAAGAACGGAAAATACCACACAGAAGACGAAAGACGGCAGGCGGATGCGCGCTGCTCTGAACGAATAAAATTTTTGCTTGTATAGTTCAGCATGTTTCCAGTCTGTACGCAGGTGGGGAGGAGATGTTAGGAGAGTTGCTCCGGAAACAGGATTGACGAGTATGTGTCGCACATACAACAGGCCGTATGGTGGCGAACGCAATGGATCGCGAGCATCATGCGGCTGAAGACCTGCCCTGATTGTGGCGCGTTTATTGCTGTGCTAATTCTTCCATTTACTGCCGAAAGGGGTTCAACATGCCGCGCCAAACTGCCAAAGACTTTCATCCTGAAGTCCTCAAACTTTTTGATTCCTTTGTACACGGCCTGATTCCGCGCCGGGAATTTCTCAAATCCGCTGTCAAATTCGCCGTCGCGGGCGTGACGGCGGAAGTCTTGCTGGAAGCCTTGAGTCCCCGCTTCGCGGAAGCGCGGCAGGTCGAACCCGACGACAAGCGCATTCAATCGCGCTATATCGAATGCCCTTCCCCCAACGGTTACGGCAAATTGCGCGGTTTGCTGGCGCAACCGGCAAATGTCGGCAGCAAGCTGCCGACAGTGCTGGTAGTGCACGAAAACCGCGGCCTCAATCCCCACATCGAAGACATCGCCCGCCGCCTCGCGTTGGACAATTTCATCGCTTTCGCGCCGGATGCCCTCTATCCCTTGGGCGGTTATCCCGGTGATGAAGACAAGGCTCGGGAAATCTTCCTCAAACTGGATCAAACCAAAACACGCGAAGATTTCGTGGCGGCGGTGGGGGTGCTGAAACATCTGCCCGCTGGCAATGGCAAGGTCGGCGTGGTGGGTTTCTGCTATGGCGGCGGCATTGCCAACTTCCTCGCCACGCGTCTGCCCGACCTCGATGCCGTCGTGCCCTTCTATGGCGGACAACCCTCAACGGAAGACGTGCCCAACATCAAGACGCCGTTGCTCCTGCACTACGCCGAGCACGATGAACGCATTAACGCCGGTTGGCCGCCCTACGAAGCCGCCCTGAAAAAAGCGGGCATCAAATATGAAGCCTACATCTACCCCGGTGTGCAACACGGTTTCAATAACGACACCACCCCCCGTTTCGACGAAGCCGCCGCGAAACTGGCGTGGAAGCGCACACTGGATTTTTTCAACGCGCATTTGCGGGCAGGGAACGACGCTGCTCCCGCGCCGACGCAGGGTGATGGTTGGTAGTCAGGGGACCGCCAACAGCTGGTTTCGACCGACTATTGGCAAAATTTTGGCTACACGGATAACAGTTTCGGATACTTTTTCTGTCGCAACGCTTCAATAACCTTATCTGTCAGTTTCCACGCATCGCCCTTGACGCGAACAATCAGTTCCATCCACACACGCTCAAAAGCGCGTATCGCGTCATCCTCACCGAACTGAATTCAAGAATCAATCTCCACGGATTCATTGATGTTTAGTCCCAACATTTGGTGGATCGGATTCATGGTAAAGCGTTCGGGTTCGGATGTCCAGGTTTTGCAAAGATATTCGTAGGGCGTCATGCCCTGTAGAGTTTTCAATCGCCGGGCGAAGTTGTATGCCTGAATGA
>JAIRZG010000225.1 GCA_031267345.1 Zoogloeaceae bacterium | reverse complement strand
TGCAGGCGATACGCGACGGGCTGATACAAACAACATTGCCCGGACGCTTCCAGGTGTTGCCCGGCAAGCCCGCCATAGTGCTGGATGTGGCGCACAATCCGCAGGCGATGCGGGTTCTGGCGGCGAATCTGGCGGAGATGGGTTTTTTTGGGCGAAGCTACGCCGTACTCGGCATGTTGGCGGACAAGGATGTAGCGGGCAGCATCGCCGCCCTGCGCGGCAAGGTGACGCACTGGTTTCTGGCGACACTGGCGGGCGCGCGCGGCCTGACGGCGGCGGCGCTGGCCGATGTGCTGCGGCAGGTCGATCCGGACGCGCCTTTTACCTGCCACGCCTCCGTGCAGGCCGCGTTGACGGCGGCGCAAGATCGAACGCGAGGGCGGGCGGGCGAAAATGATAGAATCGCTATCTTTGGATCGTTCCATACGGTTGCGGCGGCGCTGGAATTTCTGGCGTCGCAAAAACCGTCAAGTGGACAGAACGGGTGAAAAAATGCCACGCATGAATGACGCTGACGACGCTCAGCAAGAACTCAAGAAAAAAGCGCGCCGCCGTCTGGTGGGCGCGATAGCCTTTGCCGCCTTCGCCGCGCTGGCGCTGCCGCTGGTCATGGTCAGCGAGCCGCAGACGCCGGAACAGGATGTGGAAATCCGCCTCCCCGACCCGAATACGGCGGCGGCGTTGCCGCTTCCCGATGCCGCGTCGGCCACGCCCGCCATTCCGCTCGCGCCGTCCGAACCCGCCGCGCCGGAGACGATCTCCGCGCCGCCCGCGCCCGCGACCAATGCCGCGCCGCAGCCGCCCAAACCTGCCGCGCAAGCCGCGCCGCAACCTGCCCGTCCTGTTGCGGTCGTCACGCCCAAACCGGATCCGGCAGCGGAGGCGGAAGCGCGTCGCGCGGCGGATATTTTGTCGGGCAGGGGAAGCGCGACGATGGTCGCCAGCGCCGCCAGCGCGGACGTGCCGCATGTGGTTCAAATCGGCGCTTTTACCGATGCCGCCAAGGTGGAGAACCTGAAAAAGAAGCTGGCGGAATTGAAAATCCGGGTCTATACCGAAGCGTTGAATTCGCCGCAGGGCGCAATGACGCGGGTACGCGCCGGGCCGTTCAAGAATCGCGCGACGGCGGATGCCGCTTTGGACAAAATACAGCGCAATGGCATTTCCGGCGCGCAGGTTCTGCCGCAGTCATGAGCGACGATGACGGCCTTCGATTACGTCGTTCTGGGCATTGTCGCCTGCTCTGTCCTGCTGGGTTTCTGGCGTGGCGTGGTGGGCGAAATCATCGCCCTGGCAGCTTGGGTGCTGGCGTTTTTCGCTGCCCGGTTCTTTGGCGCGGAAGTGGGGCAGGGTCTGTTTTCCACCGCCATCAGCGATGCCGGATTGCGCGCCCTGGCGGGTTGCGCGCTGGTTTTTATCCTGACGCTGGTGGTGATGGCGCTGGTGCGCATGACCATCAGCCGCCTGATTCGCGTATTGGGTCTGGGGCTTTCCGACCGTTTTCTGGGACTTTTCTTTGGCCTTGCGCGCGCGGCGCTGTTCGTGCTGGCGCTGGTGATTGTCGGCGGCATGACGGCCTTGCCGCAGCAAGCGTGGTGGGCAAAAGCCAAACTTGCGCCGCCGCTGGAAGTCGCCGTGCTGGCGTTGCGCCCCTGGCTGCCGGAAGCCATTGCCCGGCGCGTCCGCTTCGATCACGCCCCGCCCGCGCAAGCGCCGCCCGTAACGCCGCCCGCGCCGCCGGTTTCCGAACCCGCGTCCGAACCCGCTCCGCCCGAAGCCGCATCCGCTCCGGTTTTCCGCGATCCCGCGCGGATTTTGGCCGGGGAATGATTCGACCCTTTATCGACCTTTTCAGGAATTCATCATGTGCGGTGTTCTGGGCGTAGTCGCCACTTCTCCGGTCAACCAGTTGCTTTATGATGGTCTGATGGTGCTTCAGCATCGGGGACAGGATGCTGCGGGCATTGCCACGGCGGAAAACAATACCTTTTATCTGCATAAGGGGCCGGGTCTGGTGCGCGATGTCTTTCGCACCCGCAACATGCGCGCCTTGCCGGGAACCTGGGGCATTGGTCATTGCCGCTATCCGACGGCGGGTTCGGCCTGGAATTTTGCCGAGGCGCAGCCCTTTTATGTGAATTCGCCGTTCGGCATCACACTGGCGCACAACGGCAACCTGACCAATGCCGACACCTTGAAGCGCGCCATGTTCGAGCAGGATTTGCGACATGTGAATACCAATTCCGATTCGGAAGTGCTGTTGAACGTGCTGGCGCATGAGTTGCAGGCGGCGGTCGAAGGGCAGAATCAGGGGCATCGCCTGAATCTGGAAGCCATTTTTACGGCGGTCTCCGGCGTACATCGCCGTTGTCGGGGCGCTTACGCGGTGATCGCCATGATCGCCGGTTACGGCCTGCTGGCCTTCCGCGATCCTTACGGCATTCGGCCTCTGGTGGTGGGGACACGCGCCATTCCCGGCGGCGCGGAATATCTGGTGGCCTCCGAATCCGTGACCCTGGACGCGCTGGGCTTCCGGTTCTTGCGCGATGTCGCGCCGGGCGAGGCGGTGTTCATCGACCTGAACCGCCAGTTCAGCGCCCGCCAGTGCGCGGAAAAAACCCGCCTTGCGCCCTGCATTTTTGAATACGTTTATCTTGCCCGTCCCGATTCCATAATGGATGGCGTCTCCGTTTATGAAACCCGACTGTCGATGGGCGAGTTTCTCGCCGACAAGGTGCGCCGACATATTCCGCTCGCCGAGATTGACGTGGTGATTCCCATCCCCGATTCCAGCCGTCCCGCCGCCATGCAACTGGCGCAAAAGCTGAATCTTTCCTACCGCGAGGGGTTTGTCAAGAATCGCTATGTGGGACGCACCTTCATCATGCCGGGGCAGTCGATGCGTAGAAAATCCGTGCGCCAAAAGCTGAATACCATAGGACAGGAATTCAAGGGCAAGCGGGTGCTGCTGGTGGATGATTCCATCGTGCGCGGCACCACC
>JAIRZG010000039.1 GCA_031267345.1 Zoogloeaceae bacterium | reverse complement strand
CTCGTTTACATTTCATACGCATAGCTTATCACATGACTATACTTTTGAGAAGGTTAGTAACTTCCTTTTCCTGAACAGAGCACAGCCCATATCGGAGTCTGCGATTATACCGTTTTTATTGTTTTGGCGTGGCTTATTATTCAAACCGAATCGCTGATACGAAAATTTCCACTGGCGGCGGCCTGACCATCAGGCTTGTAGAAAATGCCGTTGGATTGTCTTCCGGTGAGCGCGTCGAGTTGTTCGCGGGTGTTGCGCGATAGGAGCGCGATGCATTGCCCGTTGATCTCGTTCAGGGATTTGGCGTCGCGCGCCAGGTTTTGCAGGGTATGCCAGGCTTGCAGCAGTTGCGGATTGCCTTGCGCGATGAGCCAGTCTTCCACGCTTTGGCCGTTATCGTCCTGACGGGCGAGACCCAGTTGGCTCAAACAGGCGTGACGCGCCTTGCCGATTTCTTTCAGTTCTTCGGCAAACTGGAGTTTGCTGGCGGTGGTGTTTTCCAGCGCGTCAATCTCGTTTTCCTGCAATTGCCGCTGTTCTTCCTGCAAGAGCGCGACAAACTGCTCTACCGCCGTAATTTCGGTGGCCAGGAGTTGCGCGAAGTTCGTTGCGGTGTTCATGGTGAAAGCGAAGTTACGCCCGACGTTGCGCGGCGATGAGTTCCTGCGCGGTGCTGATCAGGCGATCAGCGATGGCTTCCGGGTTGATGCGAAAACGACCTTCGGCGATGGCCTGTTTGATTTCCTGTACGCGGCTGTTGTCAACCGGCGCTTCAGAGGCGCGCAGTTGGGCGACATCGCTCAACTGGACCTGATCGCCGGATTTTTCCGCGCTGGCGGATTTGGCAGTGGCGCGCGCGACGGGCGTGGGCGTGAATGGAGATACGGTTTCGACTTTCATTGGCTTCACCTTAGACGAAGGATTTTCTGAATTCCTTACCCGTTGTAACGGCAATCCGGGGCGGCATCTTGAGGCCATCCGACAAAAATGGCAAAAATTTCCGTTCTTCCTGTCGCATGGTCTTTCATGGCGAAGTATTAACAAGAATTGTGCCATCCGCCTGGGCGATGCCGCTGACGACCGTGCCGGAAGCGGTGCGCGCCTGCGCGACCTGACCTTCGCTGGCCTGATTCAGGGCGCGGCCTTCGTTGGAAGCGGTAAAGCCCGCGCCGCGAAAAACCAGCAGCACCGACTGCCCTGAACGAATCACGATCGGCATGGTGAGCGCTTCCTGACGCAAGGGCTGCCCCGGCGCCAGCGCCACGCGCAAGGTCTTGCCGATGGCCTGTTCGGGGCGGGTGAGCACATTGGCGGGCAGGCTGCCGAGGTCGCCCACGCGCAAAACCAGATCCGTTGCCTGCAAGGCGCGTCCGGCAGGGAGCGCGTTCGCGGCGGCAAGATAATCCGTTTCAATGGCGATTTTGACCGGAACGAAAATGTTCCACCGCGCGGGCGCAAGACAACGCAAGCCGATACTGGCGTTCCCCACCAGCCGACCGGCATCCAGATGATTGGGCAGATACGCTTGATATTGGGCGCATTCCGGCAAGCGCAATCGCGCATCCAGCGGCCCGACCGCCACGCTGACCTTGCCGGAATGCCGCGCCGTCAGTTCGCCGCGCACAAAATCCTCCACTGCCGTAAGCGCCGGATTGGCGGCGACGAAGGGCGCATACAACAGGCCGCACAGGAACAACGAACGGAAAAAATTCATGGACGCCATTGTCGCGCATCAGCGGGCAGATGTCAGGATGAGCGCCATCATTTCCGCCGGGTCACGCTTGCGAAAAATCCCTGAACGCGGATAACGCCTCGGCAGACCACATGCTGGCGGGACCGCCGTTCATGAGGATGGCGACGCTCAACGCGTCCGCCACTTCCGCTTCTGTCGCGCCCAGCCGCGCCAGCGCCTGGGCGTGGAAGGCGATGCAGCCCTCGCAGTGCGCGGCCACGCTCAGTGCGATGGCGATGAGTTCCTTGTTTTTGGCGGAAAGCGCGCCGTCCGCGATGACGATCTGGTGCAGACCCTGAAAACTTTTCATCACTTCCGGCGTCGCCGCCGACAACGCTTTCAGCTTGCCGCCAAGCTGTTTGGTCACTTCCCGATATGACGCGCCTTGAGACATGTTGACTCCTTTCGGACAAATTTGGACAGGCGAACAAGGATAAGGGAAAAGCCGACATCGACGATATGGTTTTGTTGTGAAACCGTCTTCTCCCCCCTGCCCTCCGCCCTCTGATCTGTTACAGTGCCGACCTGTTTACGTTTTGCGAGACAACTCATGGATATTCACCAGATTCTTGAACACCTGCCGCACCGCTACCCTTTCCTGCTGGTTGATCGGGTGCTGGAACTGACGCCGGGCGCGTCCATTCACGCCTACAAGAATGTCACCATCAACGAACCTTTTTTTGTTGGTCATTTTCCGCACCATCCGGTCATGCCGGGCGTGTTGATTCTGGAGGCGCTGGCGCAGGCGGCGGGCATCCTTTCCTTCAAGACAATGGAAGCCAAGCCGACCGACGATTCGGTATTTTATTTTGTTGGCATCGACAATGCCCGTTTTAAAAGGCCGGTCGCGCCGGGCGATCAACTGCATTTTCATGTCGACATCGAACGCCAGATGCGCGGCATCTGGAAATACAAGGCCGTCGCCAAAGTGGATGGCGAAGTGGCGGCGGAAGCCAACCTGATGTGCGCCAAGCGCGATCTGGATTGAGTGCGTCCGTCGTGAGCGTGAAGATCCATCCCGGCGCGATTGTGCATCCCGACGCCCGACTGTCGGACGGAGTGGAAATCGGCGCGTATTCCATCATCGGCGAGCATGTGGAAATCGGCGAGCGCAGCCACATCGGGCCACATGTGGTCATCAGCGGACACACCCGCATCGGACGGGAAAACCGGATTTTCCAGTTTTCCTCGCTGGGCGAAGCGCCGCAGGACAAAAAGTATTCCGGCGAACCCACCCGTCTGGAAATCGGCGACCACAACACCATCCGCGAATTCTGCACTTTCAACATCGGTACGGCGCAGGACGCGGGGGTGACGCGCATCGGCAATGACAACTGGATCATGGCTTATGTGCACATCGCGCACGACTGTCAGGTCGGCGATCACACCACTTTCGCCAACAACGCCCAACTGGCGGGACATGTGCATATCGACGACTGGGCGATTCTCGGCGGTTACACGGGCGTGCATCAATTCTGCCGCATCGGCGCGCATGTGATGACGGCGGTGGGCACGGTGATTTTGCAGGACGTGCCGCCCTATCTGATGGCGGCGGGCAATACCGCTTCGCCCTATGGCATCAATGTGGAAGGGCTGAAACGGCGCGGTTTTCACGCTGAGGCGATCACCGCCCTGAAACGCGCCTATCGCGTCATCTACAAATCCGGCCTGATGCTGGACGAGGCCCGAATCAGGCTGGAAGAAATGGCGGTGGACGCGCCGGATGTGCAGCGTTTTCTCGATTTCTTCGCCGTGTCCAGGCGCGGCATTATCCGATGAGCGCAGACGCGAAGTCTCCGGGGCCGCGTATCGCGCTGGTTGCGGGGGAATCTTCCGGCGACCATCTGGCGGCGCATCTGATGGCGGCGCTGAAGGAAAGATTGCCGCAGGTCTCTTTTGTCGGCATCGGCGGGTCGCGCATGGCGGCGCAGGGCATGGAAATCTGGTGGCCGCTGGAAAAGCTCGCGGTCATGGGTTATATCGAAGTCCTCAAGCGCTACCGGGAAATCTCCGGCATTCGCCGCGCCCTGAAAGCGCGTTTGTTGCGGGAAAAGCCGGATTTGTTCATCGGCGTAGACGCGCCGGATTTCAACCTGAATCTGGAAATCGCGCTCAAGGCGAAAGGCGTCAAGACGATTCATTACGTCAGCCCCTCGATCTGGGCGTGGCGCGGCGGGCGCATCAAGAAAATCGCCAAGGCCGCCGACCAGGTGCTGGCGCTTTTTCCCATGGAGCCGCCGCTCTACAAGCAGGCCGGAATTCCCATCACCTATGTGGGACACCCGCTGGCCGACCAGATTTTGCCCGTTACGGATAAAAAAGCCCTGCGGGAAAAACTGGGCTTGCCGCAAGACAAACCCATTTACGCGCTCCTGCCTGGCAGCCGCCAGTCGGAAGTGGAAAGTCTGGGCGAAACCTTTATCCAGACCGCCCGACTGATTCACGAACGCGCGCCCGATACGCTGTTCCTCGTGCCTCTGGTCACGCGCGAAACCCGGCTGGCTTTCGAGATGGCGCGCTACAAACAGGCGGCGCAAAATCTGCCTTTTCACCTCATGTTCGGACACGCCCGCGAAGCAATGGGCGCAGCGGACGCCGTGCTCGCCGCCAGCGGCACGGCTACGCTGGAAGCGGCGCTGATCAAGCGCCCGATGGTCATCGCCTACAAACTCGCCCCTCTGACCTACAAGCTGATGAAGCGGCGCGCCTGTCTGCCCTATGTGGGTCTGCCCAACATTCTCGCCGGACGCTTTATCGTGCCGGAATTGTTGCAGGACGACGCCACGCCGGAAAAACTCGCGGAAGCCTTGCTGAAGGAAGCCACGCCCGAACGCGCCAGCGAACTCACCATCGAATTCACCCGCATCCACGACATCCTGCGCCAGAATACGGCGGAAAAAGCGGCGGCGGCGGTGCTGGAAGCGTTAGGTTAATATGCGCGTTCATCCCCGCCCTGTCGCGAATGCCCGCATAAACCCGACCAGCGCCTCTACGCCTTCAACGGGCATGGCGTTGTAGAGCGAGGCGCGGATGCCGCCTACGGATTTGTGGCCTTTCAGTCCCATGAATCCTGCCGTTTCGGATGCGCGCACGAATTCGGCTTCCAGCGTCGGGGTGGGAAGGTTGAAGGGGGTGTTCATGCGCGAGCGGCAATTGGCTTCTACCGGGTTTTTATAAAAGCCGTTGCTGTCGTCGATGGCGGCATAGAGCAGCGCGGCTTTTTCGCGGTTGATTTCCGCCATACGGGCAAGGCCACCGGTTTTTTTCAGCCATTGGAACACCAAACCGGCGACGTAGATGGAAAAGGTCGTCGGCGTGTTCAGCATGGAATCGTTGTCGACCTGCGCCTGATAATCGAGCAGTCGGGGAACGACCGCCGTTTTGCCCAGCAAATCCTGACGCACGATGACGAGCGTCAAACCGGAAGGGCCGACATTTTTTTGCGCGCCCGCGTAAATCAGGCCGTAACGGCGGATGTCCACCGGACGGGACAGGAGATGCGAACTCATGTCGGCGACGATGGGTACATTCTGCGGCAGACTGGCGTCGTCATGGATTTCCACGCCGTGGATGGTTTCATTGGTGCACAAATGCAGATAAGCGGCGGCGGGGTCAAGACTCAAGGCGTCAAAACGCGGCAGACGGATAAACCCGTCGGCGGGCTGATCGGCGCTTTCCGTACTCACGGCCAGACGCACCGGGGCGATGCGTCCGGCTTCCTGAAAGGCTTTTTTCGACCATGCGCCCGTCACCACGTAATCGGCGGAGCGTCCGCACAGCAGATTCAAGGGAATGGCGGAAAATTGCAGGGTCGCGCCACCTTGCAGGAACAACACCTTGTAATTTGCGGGAATGGCGAGCAGTTCGCGCAGGTCGGCCTCCGCCGCCGCAATGACTTCCTGGAAGTATTTGCCGCGATGGCTCACCTCCATGATGCTCGCGCCCACGCCATGCCAATCCAGCAATTCCGCCTGCGTGGTTTGCAATACCGATTCTGGCAAGGCGGCAGGCCCGGCGCTGAAATTCCAGATACGGGTCATTTATGCGGCTCCTTTTATTGGCGCTGAAAATGGTTTCGTCATTGCTGTTTTCTTTTTTTGGGTCTGTGCTTCGTCTCAGGGCAAGGACAATCAGCGCCTCTTCCACAGAATCGCCGTTCAGCAGACCCGGATCAAACGTCTCATCCACCACGAAAACGCGGGCATCATTACATTCGGTCTGCGCTGGCGGTCATAACTTTTCTTCACTTGCGTTTCCTTGGTTGTCCACACCTACGCTGTTATCAGCGACGGTTGTGTCGGCGGCTTCTTCCTCCGTTGTTTCCACTTCATCCGTTTCGCTTTCCGCGACTTTTTCCAGGCCGGTGAGTTTTTCGCCGGAATCCAGCGCGATGAGGCGGACGCCCTGGGTGGCGCGACCGAGTTCGCGGATTTCGGAGACGCGGGTGCGGATCAGTACGCCGCCCGTGGTAATCAGCATCACTTCATCTTCGTCCGTCACCAGTTTGGCGGCGACGACCTTGCCGTTACGCTCGCTGGCAGCGATGGCCTTCACGCCCTGCGCGCCGCGTTTGGAACGGCGGAAGTCGCCCAGACGGGTGCGCTTGCCGTAGCCGTTTTCGCTGGCGACCAACACGGTTTCTTCTTCGTTTTCCGCCACCAGCAACGAGATGATCCGTTGGCCTTCGGGCAGGGTCATGCCGCGCACGCCACGTGATTGCCGCCCCATCGAACGCACTTCGTCTTCGCTAAACCACACGGCTTTGCCGCCGTCGGAAACCAGCACGATGTCGCTTTCTCCCGTGGTCAGTTCCGCGCCGACCAGATAATCGCCCTCATCCAGATCGACGGCGATAATGCCCTTCTGACGCGGGTTGGAGAAATTGGCGAGCGAAGTCTTTTTCACCGTGCCCTGCACACTGCACATAAACACGTAGTGATCGTCGGAAAACGCCTTGACCGGCAGGATGGCGTTGATCTGCTCGCCTTCTTCCAGCGGGAACATGTTGACGATGGGTCGCCCCCGGCTGCCCCGGCTGCCCTGCGGCGCTTCATACACCTTGAGCCAGTAACAGCGTCCCCGATTGGAGAAACAGAGAAGGTAATCGTGGGTGTTGGCGACAAACAGATGATCGATGAAATCGTCATCCTTCATCGCCGTGGCCTGCTTGCCGCGTCCGCCACGACGCTGGGCGCGATAGTCGGCCAGCGGCTGCGACTTGATGTAGCCGGTATGCGAGAGCGTCACCACCAGGTCCTGCGGCGTGATCAGGTCTTCCATGCCCAGATCCTGCGCGTAGGTTTCGATGGCGGAACGGCGTTCGTCGCCA
>JAIRZG010000030.1 GCA_031267345.1 Zoogloeaceae bacterium | reverse complement strand
AGCCTTGCCGCCTGGGATCTTCGATCTGTGCAAAGTGTTCTGCCAATGTCTTGGGTTCCATTGCTCGTCCAAAAGACGAGAGTAGACCGGAAATCTGAACTGTTTACAACATGCCAGCAGAAATGCATGAAAATTAAAGATTTTTAAAAGTAAACCTTATCATCACAACAGCTTCAGAACATTTATGGCAAATAAATGCATTCGCCCTGACGAATATCCCAACCCAGGCCAATGGTCACCATTGACAGATCGTATTCGTTTTTCTTGAGGCTGACGCCTTGACCTTTTTTCAAAGAAATTGCCATGTTCATTTTCCTGTCTGATTAAAGAACTACGTTGACTTCCGGTGGCGGGGGCGGCAGATCATTCAGGCCGCTGACTTCCTTTTGGCCTTGATCGATTTTCTGGCTGCCCGTGGAAACAGATGCGGATACCCACTTGAAAAATGCCTTGATCGTATTGGAATCCGCGGTATCCAGTTGCACAACGACTTCGGTAATCTGTTTCAAAATGGCGGTATTGGCGCCTTGACCTGCCGCGCAGGCAACAATAATGCCAGTACGAACCTTTTGCAGTTTTTCAAGTCCTCTGGCCCAATCATCTGTTGGCACGCCATCCGTCATGATGAATATCAGGGGCTTCCAATCTCCTTTGACCTCTGCTGTTGTCTTTTCAACTTCAATCTCTATCTGCGCCGCCAATAACGCCAATGCGTCACCCAGCGCGGTCGTGCCGCTGGCATTGATACTGGGCGTCTGAAATGCCGATAATTCGGTGAGTGGAACCAACTGTCGGGCGTTACTATCGAAGGCGATAACAGACAGGTAGGCCGTTTCCAGCGCATAAGGATCCTGGCGCAAGGTGGAAACCAGTATCTGAACGCCATTTTTAACCGCTTCAATCGGCTCACCGCTCATGGAGCCGGAGGTATCCAGCAAAAGATAAACAGGCAAACGTCTCATTTGTTCCTCTCCTTTTGTGTTATGCCACGGAAACGCCAAATTGTTGGCACATGGCTTCCAGACCACCGGAATAGCCTTGTCCTACAGCCTTGAATTTCCACTCATCATTGTGTTTGTATATTTCGCCGAAAATCATCGCGGTCTCTGTGCTGTAATCTTCTGAAAGATCAAAACGCGCAATTTCCACATCATTGTCCAGATTGACGATACGCATAAACGCATTGGATACCTGGCCAAAATTCTGGCGACGGTTTTGCGCGTCGTGTATAGTTACGGTGATGGCAATCCGTTTGATGGCGGATGGAACCTTCCCAAGTTCGATTTTCAGCGCCTCGTCATCGCCATCGCCCGCTCCTGTCCGGTTATCTCCTGTATGTTCAACAGAACCGCAATCGGACACCAGTTTATTATAAAATATGAAATCTTCGTCATTGCGCACCTTGCCATTGTCCGCCAACAAAAATGCGCTGGCATCCAGATCAAAATCACCGCCATCTGTAGATCGCGCGTCCCAACCCAGACCGATCAGAATGCGTTTTAATGAAGGCACGGTTTTGGTGAGGGAAACATTACTGCCTTTGCTCAATGAAACAGCCATGATGAACTCCTATGAATCAACAGGTCAAAAAAAGATTGAATCTGATTTGTGGTGACACTCGTCATGCTGCTTCCCGCTTTTCAGGAAAGATAACGGAAGCAATCATCCCAATCAGCAACACACTCACAATGACAGTCAGACTCTGCCCCGGTGAAATATCGAATCCGGTATCAATAAACACCGGCTTGATATGCTGGTTAAAGAATCGTGCAACAGATGAAAATGGTGGCCACCGCCAGTCTTCTGGCGCCGACCAGCGCGCCATATTATTCCACGATTGCAGCGCTATTTTTGCGGCGATAAAAAACAGGAGCGCGATGACTGCTTTTTCAAGGTGCGCCAAATAACGATTCAGCGCGGCAATGACAAAATACAGGGTACGCAAACCCAGTATGGCAAAAATCATCGCAGCATAAACAAGAAGGGGTTCCTGTGTCACGGATATGACGGCTGGCACGGAATCAAAAGAAAAGGCAATGTCCGATGTTTCAATGACCATCAGGCATAAAAAGGCAGGTGTAGCATAGAGTATGCCACTTCGGGTTACGATTTTGTTTTCTGCGCCGGAATCATTGCCTAATATTTCCTTGTGTTTTACAAAAAAGCGCTCAAAATGCAAGCGGGTATAAATCGGCAGTAATTTACCCGTCCAACGGACACTCCTGTGGTTTGAATAATCTTCAATTTCCTCTTCGTCATCACCGCTTTTAAGCATTTGAATTGCGCTCCAGAAAACAACTACTGCAAAAATAAAACCAACCCATGGACTTGCAAGAAACAACGCTGTCCCGATCTTGACGAAAATTGCACGAAATACGAGTGCGCCCAAAATCCCCCAATACAAGATACGATGCTGTAAGTGCGACTTGATTCCAAAAGAAACAAATATCGCAATAAATACCACCAGATTATCAACCGAAAGGCTTTTTTCCAACACATAGCCCGCAAGGTACAAATCCGCCCAATCCTTGCTGAAGCGCAGCCAGACATAGGCATAAAAACAAAGCGCCAGTCCTATCCAGAAGACCGCCCATTTAGCCGCATCGCCAAGTGTGATTTCCTTGACGTTCTTGTGCGCGACAAGGTCAAGATAGACTGACGCGAAAATTACAACAAAGAAAATGACGATTGTTTCCAACGGAAAGCCAAAATGCTCCATTACCCTTTTCCTTTGGTTGATATGTCATGCAATTAACATGTTGGCGCAACGCTGCCGCGTGTCGTGTCATGGCGAAAACCTGTTCGCCGCAGTTCCTGTAAACCGAAGGCGCCACATGCGCGGCGACACGTTGTTCGCACAAAATGCCTACGATATGTGAAGCAAACTCCGTGGATGCAAATATAGCATACGTTGATGATGCGGATCAATGTCTGCGAAACTTTCTGCCCCTTCCGCCTTCCCCGACCCGGCGAATCTGCGTGCTGTGCTGGCGTACTGGATTCGTCTCAAGCGCGTGGAAAAAGGTTGGTCGCAGGAGCGGCTGGCGATGGAGTGCGAGCTGGATCGTACTTATGTATCCGCCATAGAGCACTCGCGCTGGAATGTTTCCCTTTCCAATATCGAGCGCCTGGCGCGCGCGCTGGACGTACCGGCATGGTCATTGTTACAACCGCTCGTACAGGCCGACGATCCGGCAGTGGGCGTCATCTCTCCCCAGGCGCCGCCAAAGCGACGCTGTATCGAAAAACCGCCCGCCGCGCGTAGATTGGGATGATGTTGGGGCAAACGGTGTTCGCCCGCGCTTTCCGAAGGCATTTGCGGCGGACAAGTCGCTGGCGGGCGAACAAAGTATCCGGATATTACCAAGGCATTTCCGTGCAACGGCATGGAACTGCCGCATATAAACACCCTGACTCAGATACAGGAACCCGCCGCCGCTTCCGGGAAATAATCAAACTCCGGCAAGACCAGTTCCCAGCGTTTAACACGCGTGTTTTCGTTGGGGCGGGCGTGGCGGGTGAGGATGACGGCGACACGGGCGGCGAGGATTTTTCCTTCTGGAGGCTGGAATTTGGACGCCATGCGACCGACTGGCGTACCGGAAGTATCGGCGAGTTCCCAGCCGGGTTTGCCGTCGCTTCTGGCTTGCAGGGTGAGCGCGTCGCCGACTTCCAGAGCGGCGATGGCGCGGTGGATGGGTTTGGTTTTGGCGAAGTGGCCCGGCCAGGACAGGACGATTTTTTCCGGGTTACAGGTGAAGGTGCGCGGCAGGGGCGTCCGGTCGACCGTTGTCGGGCAGGGGCGTGTGCGTAGCGGCAGGATGCCAGCGTCACGGATGAAGGGATGGCGCCTGCCTGCGATTTCGCACAGGGTCAGCGTGTGGCGGGCGCGGGTCATGGCGACGTAGTAGAGCCGTCGTTCGTCGTCCTTGCGTTCATCCTTGCTTTCTTTCCAGCTTCCGGCGTCCAGGATCAGTACATGGTCAAATTCCAGACCTTTGGTGCGGTGTGCGGTCAGTAGCGGCATGGGCATGTTGTCGGCATCGGTACTGCGGGTTCCTGCGCCGAATTCGTACAGTGCTTCAATCAGGTCGTCCGCGACCAGTTCGTAATTTTTGTCCGCTGTATCACTTTCGCTGATGAATCGCGCCAGGGCGGCACGCAAGGGGTGGTCGATCCAGGCATTCGTGGGCAGTCCGTAACAGCGATGAAACCAGCGACCCAGCGCGCCAGAGCGCAACTTGAGATGTCGCCGGGGTGGATTGCGCCGCTCACCGGCGAGTAGGGCGCGCAGCGCAAAACCTTCGCGGGTTTCGTAGAGTTTGATCGTTGTTGTATCGCGCACGAGTTCTGCGGGGATGCCACGCTGGCGGCACAGGATGGCGAGCGCCGCAAGGTCTTCCCAATAGCGGGCGATGACGGCGAAGCGACCCCATTGTCCACTGTGTTCCGCCCCCTTGCTGTTCGTGAGCAATGCGTACAGGCGTTGCAGTTCATCCAGAGCCATGCTCGCTTCCTGCATCGGGGCGGCAGGCACTTCCAGTACGTGCACCCGACCTGCTGTAATCGGGTCGCGCGCAGTCGTCCATACGTCGCCTTCCGGTTGTTCGCGGCGGGCGTGGTCGACGCGGATTTCCTGATCCCGTTTCATGCGGTCACGGGCGGGGGCGATGACCTGATTGGCGGCGTGAATGATGTGCGCGGTGGAACGGTAGTTTTCGATCAGGCTGTAGCGACGGGCTTGGTAGTCTTTTTCAAACTGGCGGATGTAGTGCGCGCTTGTGTTGTTGTAGCTGTAAATATTCTGGTCGTCGTCGCCAACCACCATGATCGCCAGGCGATCTTCTTCCGTTTGCAGGGTGCGTCCGGCGAGTGCGCTGATCAGGTTGTAATGATCCGCGTTGATGTCCTGATATTCGTCGACCAGAAGGAAGCGCAGCCCCGCCAACAGACGGTCACGGGCGAGGGAAGGGGCGGCAATGTCATCGTCGTTTGCTTCCCCCTGTTCGGCGGCACGCAGCGAAGCGGTCGCGCGAACGATGATGTTGGCGAAGAACTCGTCATCAAGTGGTTCACCCTGTTCACTGGCGACCGCGCAACTCACGCCGATCAGGCGCATGGCGAGACCATGCAGGGTTTGCACGACCACGCCGGCGGCGTCCACACTGACCAGTCCCCAAAGACGCCGACGGATTTCAGCCGCCGCCGAACGGTTGTAGGCGAGCACCATGATCTCTTCCGGCAACACCATACATTCGCGCAGCAACCAGGCGATCCGGTGCACGATGACTTTGGTCTTGCCCGCGCCCGGGCCGGCGAGGATGAGCAGGTTGCCTTCGCGCGGCGCGGCGACAATGGCCTGCTGTTCCGGGTTGGCGAGTTCGGTGAGGATGCGCCGGTGCGCTGCTTCCGTGGTCGCCATCTTCAACACATCCTTACGTCCGGCAAAATGGCGCCGGATGAATTCCGCGCGATCAAGGCTGAAGTAATCAACAATGAAGGCCATCGCGGCCTGAATTTTGCAGATGCCGAGTTTGGCGTATTCAGCCATCACATGCACCTGCATGATTTTGTCCTGATAGTGCAGCGCCAGTTCGTCATAATCGGATTTATTGAATCGGCGTTGCCGCGCTTCCGTATTGAGTTGAATCTTCATTGCGGCGCGAAATACGGCTTTGCCGCGCGCCAGATGCAGCACCTCGTTGGCGTCCAGATAGAGCAGGGCGGCGGACAGGGCGACATCCCAATTTTTGATGTCGAGATCAGAGAGGGTCAGATCGGCTTGCAATTCTGCTTCCAGCGCGCCCTGTTTGCAGGTGACCAGCAGATTGTTGCCTTGGCGCATTTTCTGAAAGTAGCTCACCAGGGCGCGGGCAAGCCGCATTCTACGTGCGCGAATCAACTCGATTTCCTGCCAACCGCGCAGCAGACGAATAGAACGATGATCCAGACCACCCGGACGCAGGGCGAAAAAGCCGCGCTGGCCCGTGCTTTCGCCAAAGGGTTCGGCAAAGGATTTCAAGAGGCGGGTGAGTTTGCCGGGATCGAAGTCGATTTGCGTATTTTTGTATATTGCGCGGCGCAGGGTATCGCACAGGCGACGTACATGCAGCGTTTGCCAGCTTTCCCGATCAGCATCCGGAGCTTCTTCGCGCAGGGTGGCGAGGAGCGCGTCTTCGATGTGGGCGAGCGCATCCAGACGTTCGGCGGTGTCCGGTTTCTGGTAGAAAGTGACGCCGATTTCGGCGTCGTTCGACAGTAATCCCCATCGGTCAAGCTCGCGCAGCATGGTCTGAAGGGTATGCGAATCCTTGCCCGTCGCCAGCATCAGGTCGTCGGTAGACAGCCCTTCGTCGTCCTCTGTCTGGATGAGCGCCCCCAATACCTGAATATAAGATTCAATGTCGGTCTTCGCGCCCAGCTTGCGGCGCAAACGCTCACGCGCTTCCTCCAGATTGGCGACCAGCAGGCTGCCCGGAAAAACACGGGTGTGATTTTCGTGGCGTTCCAGCAGGCGCGCTTCCTCCAGCCAGGCTACAGCGATACGCACCTTGGTGTCGGCATCGCGCGCCTCCGGGTCGATGCCGTGCCGATCAGTCGTTTCCAGCAGGATTTCCCCGCTGGTGACCACGACATCGCCCGTGCTCCTGTCTTTTCTCTCGATGGCACGCAAGGCTTTCAGGATGGTCTGAATATCGTGTTGGGTGAGGCACGAATTCCTCAGCAGCCGAAACTGCACGTTGGGATCGGTATCTTCGTCATAGAGCAGGATGCAGCGCGCCAATTCCTGATCGCGCCCGGCGCGTCCGGCTTCCTGCAAATAGTTTTCCAATGAACCCGGCGTATCGAGGTGAATGACGATGCGCACATCGGACTTGTCGACCCCCATGCCAAAGGCGTTGGTGGCGGCGATAACCCGCAGCCGTCCGGCAATAAAATCCTCCTGTACGGCACGCTTGTTTTCCGCAGGCATCCCGCCGTGAAAATACGCGCAATCCAGTCCGGCGTCTTTCAGGAAAGCAGCGAGTTCCTCGGTTGTTTTCTGGCGGGCGCAAAACACAATGGCGCCGCCTTCCTCGCGCAAAGCCTCCTGTAACAGACGCAGGGTTTCGCCATATTTTCCCTGGGCAGGGACTGCGCGCACCGTGTAATCCAGATTGTCGCGGCTGACGCCGCCTTCCAGGCATTCCAGCGCAATCGCCAGGCGCTTTTTGAAATGCGCGCAAATATCTTCCACCACATCGGGCTTGGCGGTGGCGGTGAAACAAAACACCGGCGAAGGTTTGTCCTTCTGCCAGCGCTTGATGAAGCGCGAGACGTAGAGGTAATCGGGGCGGAAGTCGTGCCCCCATTTGGAGAGACAGTGCGCCTCATCAAATACCCAGGCGGCAATTTCGCGGTGCGCCAAAGCGTTGGTGAAGGCCGTGCTGCGGAACTGTTCAGGCGCGACAAAAATCAGCCCCAGGTCACCGAGGCGCAATTTTTCCAGCATGGCGCGCCGTTCCATGGGCATCAGCAAGCTGTTCAGATAACCGGCACAGGTAATACCACGCGCTTCCAGGTTGTCGACCTGGTCTTTCATCAGCGACTGCAAGGGCGATACCACGACCGTCAGGCTACCGCTACGGTAATAATGCGCCAGGGCGGGCAATTGATAGCACAGGGATTTGCCGCCCCCGGTCGGCAGGATGGCCAGCGTGGACTTGCCCGCCATACCGTTTTCCACGATGGCCTGTTGCAGACTGCGTCCATTCACCGCCGTCGGTGTGCTGCGAAAACGGGTAATGCCCGGAAAATAGCGCGGTAACAGGACATCCAGCGGATGCTGTTCGCGGCACCAAACGCACGCCGGATCATCACAAGGCATGTCGCGCAGCGCGTGGATGAGTTCTTTGGTGCGTGGAAAAGCGTGCCCCACCCAAGGCGGTAAAACGGAATTACCGCCCGCAACCCGGAGCCAGGCAAGTGCGTAGGCGAGTGGTTTGCGCCATTCAGGATCAGGTAGCCATTCTTGAAGCAAGCGGCTTTGCGCTGTTATACAGACTTTGCCTTCGGTTGCACGTTGCCAGGCTGCAATGGTTTCTGACAAGTCGGGGCGCAGGCTCCGGCGCAAGGCAGCGAAAAAATTCGCCACCCCCTTGCCGTTTTCGGGCGCGAGCAGATAGTGCAGGCACAGCGCTTCGTCTGGACGCGCGCGAACCCGTTCCCGCAGCGCTTGCTGCTGGTCGATGAACAGTTCATACGCCAGTTCGGCGTCGCGGACAGGATCGTTGCGGGTCGTGGCGCAGAGTTTGTAATCCTTGACCAGCCGATGATAGGGATTCTGCGGAAAAGCAATCGGCGAAAGTTCGAGCGTGTCGATCAATGGCAAGCGATGCAGCGCCAAACCTGGATACAGTTTTGCCAGCGCGGGTTGATCGAAGGCGATGAGGTTGTGGCCGAGCACAAAGGCCGCGCCTGCGGTCAATTCGTCCAGGCGAGCCACGAGATTCAAGGATTTCCCGGACAACTTGAGGCGCGCATCCAGATCAGGTCGATAAGCGCCTAACTCGCGCAAAACAGTGCGATCCTGTCGCGCGGTTTCGATGTCCAGACACAGACATCGTGCCTTTGCCTGGTCAGCGCTATACGTCATGCAAATGACTTTATTACGTTTATCATGCGATAAATTATAAAGGAACCGGAAGGTAAAGGGTTACACCCCCCATCTTCTCCTTTTTCCTCATCCCCCGTCAACTTTCTCCCAACCACGCCATTGCGCTCACTCCAGTGCGATTCAGTGCGACCCAGTCCGACCAACCTGCTCTCGCGCGCCTTCGTCCTTATGCCGTTGCCCACCCCCAAAAAGAAAAAGCCCTTGAAATCAAGGGCTTAAGGATGGAGGCGCGAGCCGGAGTCGAACCGACCAACTCGGATTTGCAATCCGGTGCATAACCGCTTT